>DATLYA010000356.1:0-29583 GCA_035575235.1 Candidatus Methylomirabilota bacterium | reverse complement strand
AAGACGGGCGAGGAGAAACCCGGCAATGGTGCGATACGCGCTCGTTTCCTCGACCGGCAACTGATGTTGTTCCGCCAGGTCACTAAGGAGCACGCCTCCTTCCACCAGCAGGACGCCCTCCCGGAGTTCCTGAATAGGTTGTTCTTCGTCTACATCAAATTCATCGCGAATCTCGCCGACGATTTCTTCCAAAATGTCCTCGACTGTGACGAGGCCGATCACCATGCCAAATTCATTGACCACCACAGCCATGTGCGAGCGACGGAGCTGCAACTCACGCAGGAGATGGCTGATCTGCATCGAATCCGGCACAAAATAAACCGGATGGAGAAAATCGCGCAATTGCGCCGTTTGGCCCTGCTCTTGGGCGCGTAAGAGTTCTTTAATGTGGACAATGCCGATAATGCGCTCAAGATCTTCTTCATAAACTGGCATGCGCGAGAAGCCGCTTTCGATCATGGCATGCAGCGCGGCGGCGCAGGAGGTGTTGACCTCGAGGGCGTGGATTTCCGTGCGCGGCGTCATAATCTCACGCACGTAAGTGTCGGCGAAGTCAAACACGCTGTGAATAAATTCCTTCTCGGTGTCATCGAATACGCCCTTTTCCGCACCTTCGCGAACCATGTATTTGACCTCTTCCTCCGAGACGAGGGATTCGGTGGATCGCGCGCTGCTGCCGGTGAGAAACAGCAGCATGTTCGAGGAGGCGGTCAGAATCCGCACGATCCAGGAGAAGCTGCGCGAGAGAAAATCAAGCGGCCGCGCCACCGCGCAGGCGATGCGCTCGGGATAGCGTAGCGCCAACGTTTTAGGCACGAGTTCGCCAAGGACGAGGGACAAATACGAGATGACAATCACAACGAGACTGAGGGCGATGAATTCGCCCCATGCCTGGAGAAAGGCGACGCCGCTTTGTTCAAAGAGCGGTTTGAGAAACTCGATAGCGGACGCGCCGCCAACGGCGGAAGCAAGTGAACTGACGAGTGTCACGCCGACCTGAACCGTGGCGAGGAATCGATCTGAATCATCTTTCAAGCGCCCGACGATGTGCGCGGAGGCGCGGCCCTCTTCAATAAGCTGATCGATCCGGCTCCGCCGCACGGAGACCACGGCGATTTCCGCGCCAGAGAAGAAGCCGTTCGCGACAATCAGTAGAAGAATGAAGACGGCTTCAAGCCAAAATTCGCCCGCCATGGAGGGTCCTCCTTAATTCATTTTTACCGTACCACACTGTCTGGTGGGACTCACCGGCTCCGCTGAGGTTTTAAGCGGTGTCTTGAGAGCGGTGCGGCGACCTGTCGCCGCTTTGTAAAGAGGGACATAGCCGCGCATTCCATAGACATTGGCGCTCCCTTTGCCTCACACCGTGAAAGCTGATAGCTGACTGCTGAGAGCTTATGGGGGAGGCGAAGGTTGAGCAAAAACGGCACTCACACTAGGGGTATTGTTGTCACTGGCGCGCGGCAAAATAATCTGAAAAATATTACCGTCACCATCCCTTTCAACCAGCTCACAGTTGTGACCGGCGTGAGCGGATCGGGGAAGTCAAGTCTCGCGTTCGACATTCTCTACGCCGAAGGGCAACGGCGGTATGTCGAAAGCTTTTCGGCGTATGCCCGGCAGTTTCTCGACCGCATGGATAAACCGCAAGTCGAGAAGATTGAAGGGATTCTACCGGCGATCGCTATCGACCAGAACCGTCCGGTGCGCACCTCGCGCTCGACGGTCGGCACGATGACCGAATTGCACGATCACTTGAAGCTGCTGTTTGCCAAGATCGGTGTTCTCTATTGCCGTCAATGCGGCCAGCCGGTGGAGCGGGATTCGGCGGAGTCCGTGCTGCGAAAAATATCCGCGACGTGGCCGGAAGGGACGCGATTTCTGGTGACGTTTTCCGTCTCCGCGCCGGCGTCATTGCCGTGGGTAGAGGTGCGTGATGGCCTGCTGCACTCCGGCTTTCACCGCCTTGTGCACAACGGTGCTATTCTCGACATTCAAGAGCTCAGCGAGCGCCCGACTGAAGGGCAAGATCATTTTACCGTGCTTGTTGATCGGCTGGCATTGAATCCGCGCGCCAAAAAACGCATTCACGACTCACTGGAGCAAGCGTTCCAGTATGGCAAAGGCCGGCTCACGCTCCTGTTCCCGGATAGGAACAACGCCGAGCAGGCGTTTTCCAATCAGCTCGAATGCGCCTCCTGCCGCATCACCTATAGGGAACCCGTACCTAATCTGTTTTCTTTTAACAGTCCGTTAGGCGCGTGTGAGACCTGCCGAGGGTTTGGCCGCACCATTGATATTGATCTTGACCTCGTCGTGCCTGATCCCACGTTGTCGATCAAAGACGGCGCGATCAAGCCGTGGCGCATCAAGGCGGCGCAGTGGGAGCGGCGAGAACTCCTTGCCTTTTGCCAGAAGAAAAAAATTCCCGTCACTGCGCCGTGGGAAGCGTTACATACAGAACAACGGCGGCTGATCATCGAAGGCGATGGCGACTATTATGGCGTGCGCGGCTGGTTCCGCTGGCTGGAGACCAAGACCTATAAGATGCATGTGCGGGTGTTCCTGGCGCGCTATCGCGGATATTTTCCCTGTGAAGTCTGCAACGGCGCGCGCTTGAAGCCTGAGGCGTTGTTGTATCGTGTCGGCGGCAAAACCCTGGCGGAGATTAATCAGCTCAGCGTGGGCGCGTGTTACGCCTTCTTCCGCGACCTCCAGTTATCCGCCTTGCAAGATCAAGTGGCGCATTTGATCTTGGAGGAAATCCGCAAACGGCTGCGCTATCTCGTAGAGGTCGGCGTCGAGTACCTCACGCTGGACCGGCAATCGCGCACGCTGTCGGGAGGCGAGCTGGAGCGGGTGGATCTCACGACTGCGATTGGTTCCTCGTTAGTCAACACTTTATACATTCTTGACGAGCCGTCGATTGGCCTGCACCCGCGCGACAGTCATCGCCTGGTGCGGATTCTCAAGAGCTTGCGCGATAACGGCAACACGGTGGTTGTGGTGGAGCACGATCCGGAGATCATCCGAGAAGCCGACAACATTCTTGACCTGGGACCGCTCGCCGGGGAGAAGGGCGGCGAGGTGGTGTTCTCCGGGCCGTACGCCAAAATTCTCAGCGATAAACGCTCGCTCACCGGGCAATATCTGTCCAACCGCCGGGAAATTCCTGTACCGCGGGTGCGTCGCGCCCCTCAACCTGGGCGGAGTCTGAGAGTCGTAGGGGCGACCGCCAATAACCTGAAAAACATCGACGTGGACATTCCTCTTGGGTGCATGGTGTGCATCACTGGCGTGTCCGGCTCGGGAAAATCCACCCTCGTTGAAGACGTATTATATCGCGGGCTCAAGAAACGCAGGGGTGAGCCAGTAGGCATTCCTGGCGCCTGCCGAGATATTACCGGTTGGGAGCAACTTGCTGATATCATATTTGTCGATCAGGCGCCGATTGGCACGACACCGCGCGCGAATTTATTGACCTACACCAGGGCGTTTGATCCTTTGCGCCGGTTGCTGGCCGAGACCGAGCTCGCGCGGTTGCGTGGATACAGCGCCGCGACATTTTCGTTCAACGTCGAAGGAGGACGCTGCGAGACGTGCAAAGGCGAGGGGTTCGAGAAAGTCGAGATGCAGTTCCTCTCAGACGTGTACGTGCCGTGTCCCGAGTGCCATGGCAGACGCTTCCGCCCCGAGGTGCTGGAGGTTGTCTACCAGGGAAAGAATCTCACCGAGATCCTGAATCTGACGGTCTCTGAGGCGCTGGAATTTTTCGCCGGGCAGACAGAGTTGGTGAAGCGTTTGACCCCGCTGGCGGCGGTTGGGTTGGATTATATGCGCTTGGGACAATCGCTGACGACCCTCTCCGGCGGTGAGGCGCAGCGGTTGAAATTAGCGGCGCATATGGGGATGGAAAAGTCCGAAGGAAATTCGTCTCCGCAAAAAACCGGGACCCTGTTCATCTTCGACGAGCCGACCACGGGCCTGCATTTCGCTGATATCCAAAAACTGTTGACGGCGTTCCATCATCTCGTCGAGCGCGGTCATTCCTTGCTCATTATTGAACACAATCTGGAAGTCATTAAATGTGCTGATCATGTCATTGACCTCGGTCCCGAAGGCGGAGACGGTGGCGGGTTGATTATCGCTGCCGGTACGCCTGAAGAGATCACGTGTGTAGAAGGGTCGCATACTGGGCGATATCTCGCTCAAGTTTTAGGTTCTAAGTTCCAAGTTTCAAGTTCCAAATTCCAAGCGGAAAGTCAACAGTCAAAAGTCAGAAGTCAACAGTCAAAAGCTCCTCCCACTCCGGACTCCGGACTCCGGACTCCGGACTCGCACGCCATCTCGGTCGTGGGCGCGAAAGAACACAATCTGCAAAACGTCTCCGTGGCTATTCCACGCGATGATATGGTCGTGGTCACTGGTTTGTCCGGCTCAGGGAAATCCACGCTAGTATTTGACATTGTCTATGCCGAGGGTCAGCGCCGGTACATCGACAGTCTCTCGGCGTACTCTCGTCAGTTCATTAAAGTGATGGCGCGGCCGAACGTGGATTTGCTGACCGGCATTCCTCCCACAGTGGCGATTGAGCAGCGGATGAGCCGCGGCGGCCGCAACTCGACGGTGGCGACTGTGACGGAGATTTATCATTATCTCCGTCTCCTGTACGCCAAAACCGGCGTGCAACATTGCGTCAGCTGTGGACAGCCGCTGTCCGTGCAGAGCCGCAGCCAGATCGTGGACCATATGCGCAAGAACTTCCGCGGCCAGCGCGTGGCGTTTCTCGCCCCGGTCGTGCGCGGTCGTAAAGGATTTCACAAAGACGTCTTAGCGAGCGCGCGCAAGCTCGGCTTCACCCGCGCGCGGATCGACGGGCAGATGGCTATGCTCACGCCAGACATGAGTCTTGCCCGTTTCAAGGAGCATGACATCGAAATCCTGGTGGGCGAAACCACTGTGAACGGCGCCTCGCAGGAACTCGAACACTTGCTCAACACCGCCCTGCGGGTGGGGAACGGGGCCGTGCAGCTGGCCGGCGACGGCATGGAGCGCACATATAGTGAGAAGCTCTTTTGCGCGCCGTGTGGGCTCGGCTATGAGCTGCTTGACCCGCGGTTGTTTTCTTTCAATAGCCGTCAAGGCGCGTGTCCAGACTGTGCCGGGCTGGGCTCACGTTGGGACTTCGATGCGGCGCTGGTCGTGCCGGACCGCACCAAGTCGCTTGACCAAGACGCTCTATCGCCGCTGACCCGGCCTGAGTTTGCCCGGGAGCATAAAAAGCTGCTCCGCGAGCTGAAAAAGAAAGGCGTGCCGTTGGACCGCCCGTTTGGTGAGCTGAGTGAAGCGCAGCAGCAACTCGTGCTGGCCGGCGATAGCAACACTCTCCGCGGCGCATTCACGATCCTCAACGAGGCGATGACGGCAAGTGAGGGCTCTGATGAAGTGCTCTATCCCGCACAGTTCCTGACTGAAGTCCCATGTCCGACCTGTGCAGGGACGCGCTTGAACCCGCGTGCTCGCGCCGTCCAGGTGGGCGGAAAAGCGATTTGGGAAGTGACTGCGCTTTCAGCGGCGGATTGCCTGGCCCATATGGCGGCATTGCCGTTGAACTCCAGGGATACCCTTATCGCGGAGCCGATTCTGAAAGAAATTGTCCCGCGACTTGCCTTTCTCAACGAAGTCGGCCTTTCGTACCTTACGCTGGATCGGCGCGCTGATACCTTATCCGGCGGCGAGGCGCAGCGTATTCGGCTGGCGGCGCAACTCGGTTCGAACCTGCGCGGCGTGTGTTACATTCTCGACGAGCCGACCATTGGACTGCACCCACGGGATAACGCACGGCTGCTACAAACCCTGCGCAATCTGCAGCAGCGTGGGAACACGGTGCTGGTGGTGGAGCACGACGAACAAACTATTCAAAGCGCAGATATCGTCATCGATCTTGGTCCCGGCGCGGGCGTGCATGGCGGGAAGGTCATCGCTATGGGCTCGCCGCGAGAGCTGCGCCGCAATCCGGACTCTGTGACTGGTCGGTTTCTTGACTCTCCGCATCCGCGACTGGGACCGCTCCGGCAGCTAGAGGAGCGGCCGCGGCTCTCGATCTTCGGCGCGCGGGAACACAATCTGCGGGGCGTGGACGTGCAGATTCCACTCGGCGCCTGGACCTGCGTTACCGGAGTGTCAGGCTCTGGCAAGAGTTCCCTGGTGCAGGAAGTGCTGGTCAAAGGGCTCAAGAAAAAACTTGGACTGTTTGCCGGGCGTGCGGGGTTGCATGAGCGCATCGAAGGGGCTGAGCCCATTGAACGGGTCGTTGAAGTGGATCAGTCGCCGATCGGCAAGACGCCGCGCTCTGTGCCGGCTTCATACGTCGGTTTCTGGGATGAAATCCGCAAACTATTCGCGCTGTTGCCGGAAGCGCGGGCAAAAGGTTATTTGCCGGGCCGATTCTCGTTCAACGTCAAGGGTGGACGGTGCGAGACCTGCGCCGGCCAGGGAGAGATCAAAATGGAGATGAGCTTCCTGCCGGATGTGTATGTGGCCTGCGAGACCTGCGGCGGGCAGCGATACAACGAAGAGACGTTGGAAATCGCCTACAACGGCAAGAACATCGCGGACGTCTTACATATGACGATTGAAGAAGCTGCGGTGTTCTTTCATGGCGTGCCCAAAATCGCCGGGCCATTACGGTTGCTCGACGATATCGGCATGGGGTATATCACGCTTGGGCAGGCGAGCAACACGCTGTCAGGCGGGGAAGCCCAACGGATTAAGTTGGCGTATGAGCTGGCCAAAGAATCGCGTGGGAAGACATTATACGTGCTCGATGAGCCGACGACCGGATTGCATTTTGCCGACATCGAAAAGCTGATTCGCACGTTGCACCGCCTGGTGGATAAAGGGAATACCGTAGTCACCATTGAACACAACCTCGACATCATCAAAGAAGCTGACTATGTGATTGATTTGGGGCCGGAGGGCGGCGCCGGCGGCGGCCAGATTGTGGCGTGCGGCTCCCCAATGGAGCTCATCAAAAACGGCAAGCGCTCATACACGGCCAAATGCCTCAAGGAGTATCTCCGGGTATGAAAACAGCCGGAAAGGAGAAGTGTGGTGAAACAGGACAGTCAGGAAGCGCTAAGAAATATGCTTGACATAGAAAAAGAGGCGGAAGCGTGCTTCCTCAAGGCTATTGAAATCGCGCAGCGGCAGCAAGCGAAATCGCTGGAACTCCGCGCCACCGTCAGTCTGGCGCGTCTGTGGAAGAGCCAGGGGAAACGAACGGAAGCCCGGCAGATGTTGGCGGAGATTTACGGCTGGTTTACCGAGGGCTTTGATACGGCGGATCTGCAAGAGGCGAAAGCTCTGCTAGATGAGTTGAGTTAGGCCGGCGTTCAAAGTTCAACGTGTAACGTTCAAGATTGAAGAATCTTTGGGTAGAGCTGGAGGCTTGAGGATGACGCGGCCAGAACGATTTGAAGAGATCGATGCCTGGCAGGTCGGTCGAGAACTAACGAAGTCGATCGCTCAAGTTACTTCTGGGGGGAATTTGCTCGTGACTTTGGCTTGCGTGCCCAGATCCGTCGGGCTACTGTAGCGATGAACTGATGGAGCAAACCACGCCAACGAGCCGTCTCAGTGCTGGTCTGATGAAGTATCTGAGTTCTTCAGGTTTACATGGTAGTAAACATCGCTAATTGGGCGTGCCCAGCCATCGTTGAACTTTGAACGTTGAACCTTGAACGATCATAAATGCTTACCATCGCACTTTTTCCGGACTCCCCTTATACAACGACCGCACGAAGGCGATGAGTTTCCAGACTTGATCGTCAGTGAGGAGACTCTTGTAGGGCGGCATAGCGCCTTTGCCCTCTTTGATCTGCGTTTGCAGGCTGGCGTCCGAACCGTCGCCGGTCTGCCAGGCGTCGTCCGTCAAATTCGGTCCCATGCCGCCGCCGCCGCTCATGCCGTGACAGGCGTAACAATTGAACTTCTTATACAGCGCCTCGCCTTCGGCGATGGCGTCCGCCTTTCCGGTGTACGGGTTCAGCTTCGCCGGCGCGGCTCCATTGTGCTGCGCGCGCACGGGGAAAACAGCCGCCAGGTTCAGCAAAAGGAAACAAATAGTGACAATTGTTCGAAAGTGAACCCTTAAGGGTTGGGCCTTGCAGTGCGAGGCTTGAGGAGGGAGGGGACGAGTCTCTAACTGCCAGTCTCTAGTCTCCCGTTGCCTGTTGCCTGTCGTCCGTCGCCTCTTGTCTGTCATTCCCATAGGTCAGTCCTGTACGAGCGGCGTTCCGTATGCTTCCAGAATCTGGTGAATGTCCGCCGCTTTCCGTTGTAAGATTTCGTCTAATTGGGTCTTGAGCGCGACGTCCTTTTTCCTGACGCCAAGGGCAATGCTATACGAGAGCGGCAGCGTGGGCGAGCCGTCGGCCGGCGGCGTGGGAGCGAGCGTTAATGGCGTGGTCTGTTTCCGCGCGAAATAGCCGGCGATCGGCCCCCAGACAATCGCAATATCGATTTCTCCGCTGGCGACGGCGCTGATGATCTTTCCTGGCGGGCTGTCGTCAGCATAGTTGCCGAACACGCTGTAACCAACTACATTGTTGACAATGCCTTTTGTGGCCAGGAGGTGCGCCGGCGGGCTGTTCGCATAGTCATCGCCGATGAGATGCACGCCGATTTTCACGCGGCGCAACTCGGGATCGTCAAATGAGACAATGTGATGCGCCGCGCTTCTGGGCGCTACGAAGACGTAAGTTGAGCGGTAGTAGGGCTGGGTCGTCAGCACAGGATCAAACCCCGCCGGGACTCCCATCACGACATCACAGACGCCCGCGTCCAGGGTGTTACGGAGAAACCCCCGCCGTTGCGGCCACCACGTATATTGGAGTTCGCTCTGGAGGCTCTTGGCGAGCAGTTCGGCAATTTTATTTTCGAACCCCTCTTGCCGCCGGTTCGAGAAAGGCAGGTTGTTCGGATCAGCGCAGACGCGGAAGGCGGAGAGAGAGGGAGATTCTGCACTCAGGATAGGCGCCAGGAGGAGCGAGAACAGGGTGAAGACCAGCAGGAGTTTAAGGCAGCGCCACTGAAATTTATGATCCCTTCTTCCCTTGTAGGGGAAGGTTAGGATGGGGGGATAGGCAAATGTGAATTGTTGATCGGGCATTGCAGATTGAAAGCTTTTTTCATTCTGCATTTGGCATTCCGCAAGCTGCAATTGTGTAACCCCTCACCCTGTCCCTCTCCCACACGGGGAGAGGGGACCTGCAAACGAGACGCTCTTACTTCTGCGCCACCTGTTTCGGCGCGCTATCGAGCGCGAACACGTACAGCATGCCGCCTTTGTTGGTGTCTTTGCCGAGTTCGCCAAAGGCGCCCACGGCGCCCAGCGCCGCCGTGGGATCGTCCGTCGCCAGGTCTCCCGCGACGACTAATCCAGACCAGCCGCCAATGCCAGAGAGAATGGCGACGTACTGTTTGCCATCCGGGCCCAGATACGTCATCGGCGCGCCAATCACGCCGGATCCAAGTTTAAACTTCCACAGTTCTTTCCCCTCTTTGGCGTCGACGGCTTTGAACCAGCCGTCCATGGAGCCATAAAACACCACGTCCCCGGCGGTAGAAAGCGCGCCGCTCCACACTGACCATTTCTCCTTGATGCCCCATTTTTTCTCGCCCGTGGCGGCGTCCCAGGCAATGAATTCCCCGCGGTGTCCTCCTGGACCGGGAGACATTTTCACTACCGCGCCGACATACGGCACGCCGGCGATGTAATTCACCTCCGCTCCTTCATATTCCATGCACAGGTGATTGGTGGGGACGTAAAACAACTTGGTGCGCGGTGAATAGGAGACAGGCTGCTGGTCCTTCGCGCCCATCGCCGCCGGGCAAATATCTTTCGTATTCACTCCTTGTTTGGTTCGTTTGTCGGGATTCTCTATCGGCAGGCCGGTTTGCAGGTCAATTCCCTTTGCCCAATTGACGTAGCCAAAAGGTTTCGCCACTAAAACCTTACCCGTTGTGCGATCTATGGTGTAGGCGAATCCATTGCGGTCAAAATGCACCAAGACCTTCTGGGGCTTGCCGTCAATGGTGAGGTCGACGAGCACGCTCTCATTAATGCCGTCATAATCCCAGGCGTCGTGCGGAGTCATTTGATACGCCCATTTCGCCTCGCCAGTGTCGGGGTTGCGCGCGAAGATAGTCATCGACCATTTGTTTTCACCGGGACGTTGGTCTGGGTTCCATGCGCCAGGATTCCCCGTGCTGTGATACAAGAGATTGAGTTCCGGATCATAGCTGTACCAGCCCCACGTCGTGCCGCCGCCCCTCTTCCACTCCTCGCCTTTCCAGGTCGAGACTCCCAGATCTTTGCCCTGGTGGGAGGGATACGGAGAAGAAAAATCTTTGCCGATCAACACCTCGGCGTCAGGCCCGGTGCTGTAGGCGCGCCAAATCTGTTTGCCAGTGTTGATATCATTAGCCGTGACAAAGCCGCGCACGCCAAATTCACCCCCGCTGATGCCGGTAATAACTTTATCTCTGATCACCAATGGCGCCATGGTGATGGTTTGCCCTTGTTTCGGATCGCCCTGTTGCACTTTCCACACCTCTTTGCCGGTCTTGGCGTCGAGCGCAACGGTGTGGGCGTCAAGTTGGTTGAAGAAAATCTTGCCGTCGGCGTACGCCGCGCCGCGGTTGACGACATCGCAGCAGGCGATAGGAATCACACTGGCGTCCTGCTTCGGTTCGTATTTCCATTTGACCGGCGCGCCAGGTTTCGTCAGATCGAGCGCATACACAATGTTCGGGAAGGGGGTAACGAGATACATCGTGTCCCCCACCACCAACGGCGCTCCCTCATGACCGCGCAATACGCCTGTGGAAAAGGTCCACGCGACTTTCAAGTTCTTTACATTGGCCGTGGAAATCTGGTTCAGCTCGCTGTAGCGGGTGAGCGAGTAATCCTTGCCTGGTAATACCCATTGATTGGGGTCTTTTTGTATTTGGGTCAGGTCCTCTGCTAGCAGCGCGCCAAGAGGAAAGAAAAAGCTCAGAGAGAGCAAGCAGAGCGCCTGCCAGGTTGCCGAAACCACGGACCGCCGTCGTACGTCCATATGCGCCTCCTTTTCGCATCCCGGGATTCCCCAGGAGAATAGACAAACGAAAAAACTCACTCAGCCTGATATCCCCCACCGCAAACTGAGTGCGGATATCGCTCTCTGCAGTCGGCAGGGAGAAGCTACTCCGGTGCTTACCTCTTGTCAATTGGAAATTCAGCTGCTGAGAATCGAGACGGCCCATTGTCTGTTCCGCGAAAGCTTCTATAAAGGAGCGGAAGGAGGGTGAGCCATGCAAAAAATTAGCAAAGGGTATGTGGTCCGTACTTTTTCCGCCTCTCATGCTCCAGTCGCGCGCGTACAATCAGGAGAAGTGTTCGTGATGGAGACCAATGATCGTTTCCGCGACTGGCAGGATGGGAAGACGTGGCCGGTAGAGCAGCTTTCAGTCATGACTGGTCCAGTGTTTATTGAAGGCGCGCAGCCTGGACAGGTAGTGGCTGTCGATATCCTGGATATTCGGCCTACACAGGGCTTCGGCTATGTCATTGCGATTCCCGGTTACGGCGCGTTTAAGGATCGCGTGACCTTTCGGAAAAAGATCGTACCTATTGAAGGAAACCAGATTCGTTACAGTGAAAAGCTCTCGCTGCCTTTTGTGCCAAATGTCAGCAAGATTGGCCTGGCTCCGGCAGAAGGCGCGCAACCGAGTAATGCGTGTGGCGCCTTTGGCGGGCAATTGAGCAATGGTCAACTCGGACCTGGCGCGACAGTGTATTTGCCGGTGTTTGTCGAGGGCGGGTTGCTTACCATTGAAGACGTGCACGCGAAAATGGGGGACGGGGAAGTCGCTGCTTCAGCCGTCGAAATCGCAGCGGATGTCACCATGCGTTGCCGGATTGTCAATGAGCTACAGCTTCACCGCCCCCTCGTTGTAACACGCACGGAGGTCCAGACTCTGGGGGAAGGTGAGACGGTTGAAGCGGCAGTGCGCTCGGCTTTAGATGATCTGGCGCAGTTGTTGATGGAGCGAACCGGGGCTGACATCACCGAAGCGGCTATGTTAACCAGCATTGCCGCCGACCTGCGGATTTCGGAGATGGGGGGAAAACCCTGTCATGTCCGTGCGGCAATACCGAGAGAGATTGTGGGGATGTAAGAATGCGCCACGTTCTCCGTTTCAGACGAGAAAAGACGAGACATCACCAGCTCGCCTCTCTTGCGCTTCTCGGTTTCCTGTCTCTGGTTCTTTTTCTGCCTGCTTGCGCTCCTGAAAAGGAGACCAGCAAGGCTCTCGTCAAAATTTCCAGCGTGAAAGTCTGGCGAACCGATGCTGAGACGCTCAAGGTGTCGTTGAATTATGATCTTGAGATGGGCGTGCGGTTGCCGCTTCCTTATAAAGAGATTCTCGTGTTCCCTCTTGAGCCTCAGGTGAAGCTTGGGGGCGCGCTCGCGCCGTTTGATCTCCATTCGGGCACGGTCGGCGTGACCCTCCAACTTCCTAAAGATGCTGTGAATTGGGATAAACTCAACGATAAAGACGCCTGCTGCCTTGTCTCACTGAAGGGAGTCGTGGAAGATCCGGCGACGAAGAAAACGCGCTACGAGCGTATTAGCAACGAAGTGCGTGTGCCGCCGCCGCAGTTGTCCGCTCCAATTTCCGGTTGACAAATTTGCGGCGTCGCGCGTACAGTCGAGACAAAAATCGTGCACGGTGAGGAGGGGAGGAGAGGAGAAACACCAGTCGCAAATTGGCGTAGCTTGAGAAAGGAGGGCGCTATGTACTTTTGCCGCGTGTTAGAAGGCAACGTGAAACCGGAGCGGGTCGCTACCGCTATTCGGCTGTTGAATGATCGTCTTGAACAAGTGAGAAAGGTGTCAGGCTTTCTCTTTGTCCAGGTCATGCGAGCGGGCAATCATTTCATCGCCGTGAGCTCTTGGAGGACCCAGAAAGACCTGCGCGCCTATGCGGAGAGTCCCCTGGCGCAAGATCTGCTGAAGGATCTGACGCCCTTATGTATCGAGCCGCCGCTGATTCGCACGTTTGAACTGTTAGTCATGGCGGAAAGTGAAGAGGGGTTCTTTACGAGAGATGAGGGCGGGGAAGGATAAGTGAAAATTGAGCCATTGCAGGCTTGAGTCATTGGGTGATTGCATCATTGAGTCATTGAAGAATGGAATGATTCGGAGTTCATGGTGTTGTCGTCCTCAATGACCCGAGGGCTCAATAAGGAGAGCGAAACAAGGAGGGAATCTATGGCGACTATCATTGACGCGGATGGGCACATTCTCGAGCCGCGTGTCGTGTGGGAAGAATATACAGAGCCGGCCTATCGTGACCGTGTCATCCAAATTGTTCGGGATTCTGACGGCATTGATAAATTGAAAATCAATGGCGAGATCCGCGGCGACCGCAATATGGCCATTGCCGCGGCGTGCACGCCCGGCGGCCTTTCTGATCCCCATAAAGCGCGGACAATGGGGTGGGACGAGATTGTTCCTGGCGGGTATGACCCTCATGCGCGCGCTAAGGATATGGACCTGGAAGGCATTGAAGTCGCCTTCTTCTATCCGAGTCTCTGGCTTATTTACGGAGACCTCACTGATCCGCAACTCGCCGCCGCCGCCTGCCGCGCGTACAACAATTGGATAGCGGATTTCTGTAAAACCTACCCAAATCGCTTCTACGCTGTCGCTCCGCTGCCGTTGCAGGATGTTGAGGAAGCAGTGAAAGAAATGCGCCGTGTCGTGAAAGACCTTGACATGCGCGCCGTATTCGTGCGTCCCAATCCGTTCAATGGGCGGCGCTTGTGCGATCCCGCTTATGACGTGTTCTGGCGCGAGGCGCAGGAATTGAACATTCCGGTCGCTATCCACGGCAGCTTCGGCACCAAGATGCCTACACTCGGACAAGAGCGATACAAGGATCCCTTCTTCTTTCACATGGTGTGTCATCCGTGGGAGATGCAGGGGGCTTGCCTGGACATCGTGTGCGGCGGCGTGCTGAGTAAATTCCCCAAGCTCAAAGTTGCGTTTTTAGAATCAGGCATCGGGTGGATTGGTCATTGGCTCGACCGCATGGATGGGCACTTCGAGAAGATGGGGCATTATACGCCGTGGTTGACGAGAAAACCGAGCGAGCTGTTTAAGGAGCAGTGCTTCATTTCCATGGACCCCGACGAACACACGCTCAAAGTCGTCGTGGAAATGGGTCTGGAAAACTGCGTCATCTGGGGATCGGACTATCCACACTTCGATTGCACGTTCCCTGGTGTTGTCGCTGAAGTCAAAGAAGCCTGCGCCAGGCTGCCCAAACGCGCACAGAAAAAGATCATCGGAGAGAATACCCGGCGGCTTTACAATCTGTAAAGCTCCAGCTGCGGAGGGTGTTGGTTTTGCTCTTAACTATACAGCGCCGGGGAGTCGGAGCATCGGGGAACCGGAGAAAAAATCATTCTCCGATTCTCCCCGTCGCCGTTTCTCCGATTCAATCTCATTCAATAGGGAACTAGCACCCGCCATCCCTGACGCTGACGGAGAAGAAATATGGAGCTGGCGTACTCGAAAGAGGATGAGGCGTTTCGTAAAGAAGTGCGAGACTGGCTGAAGAAAAACCTGCCGAAGAAAGACAAAGCCATCAGTGATCTCATGCCGCATGATCCCGAGCGCGTGAAACGCGCGAAGGAGTGGCAACGGAAGCTCTATGACGCCGGCTATGTCGCCATGAGTTGGCCGAAGGAGTATGGCGGACAGGCGGCGGATGTGATGCGTCAGACCATCGTCAATGAAGAGTTGGTGCTGGCGCGCGCCCCTGGCCTGATTGGCGCCTCGGGGCTCGGCATGCTCGGCCCCACGTTGATTCAGTTTGGCACGGAAGAGCAGAAGCGTCGTTATCTGCCGAAAATTCTCACGGCCGAGGAGATTTGGTGCCAGGGGTATTCTGAACCTGGGGCGGGATCAGATTTAGCGTCGTTGCGCACGCGTGCGGACATCGTCGGCGATGAGTTCATCGTCAATGGGCAAAAGGTATGGACTTCAAATGCGCAGTTCTCCGACTGGATGTTCTGTCTGGTGCGCACTGATCCTGACGCGCCCAAGCACCGCGGCATCTCCTATATTCTCATTGACATGAAGACGCCGGGTATCACCGTGCGCCCGCTAATTCAAATGACCGGCGACGCGGGATTCAACGAGGTCTTTTTTGACAATGTCCGTGTGCCGCGCGCAAATCTGGTGGGTGAATTGAATCAAGGTTGGATGGTGGCGAACGCGACGCTGTTTCACGAGCGCAATATGCTGGGCTCGACCACGCGCACGCAGCTCATGATGCAGAACCTGCTCCGTCTGGCGCAGTCGCGGCAGCGCTATGGCAGGCCGGCGTCGCAAGACCCCGTGATCCGACAGAGACTGGCTGATTTGCTCACCCGTGTGGAGGCGATGAAATATCACTCGTATCGCATGCTCACGACTGAACTGAGAGACAAGCCGCACGGCGTCAGTGCGATGGTCAATAAACTCGTTGGCACGGAGTTGAACCATGACATCTGCGCGCTGGCGCTGGAGATTCTCGGCTCCTACGCGCCGCTCAATAAAGGCGCGGCGCACGTCATCGACAACGGCACATGGGCCTACGAGTTTATGTTTACACTAGGACTGATTATCGGCGGCGGCACGTCGCAAATTCAGAAGAACATTATCAGCGAACGCGGGCTGGGGATGCCGAAGTCGGGCTAAGCAGTAGCTAGTAGCCAGTAGTCAGGAGGGGGATGGGACGACGTAAACGTGGGGCGTAAGGCGTGAGGCGAGAAAGAAGAACCGGAGAACCGGGGAATCGGGGAATCGGAGATGGATTTTGGATTATCAGAAGAACAGGAAATGTTGCAGCAGTCGGCGCGGGAGTTTTTGACGCGAGAGTGTCCGCCGGCATTTGTCCGCGAGCTCTATAAGGACGAGGATGGCTTCTCGCGAGAATTCCATCGCAAGATGGCTGAACAGGGGTGGACCGGTTTGCTCATTCCCGAAACATACGGCGGCTTAGGGTTAGGCATGCTCGATATGGCGGTGCTGCTTGAAGAGATGGGGCGCGCGGTGACGCCGGGGCCCTTTCTGTTCTCGTCCGTGTTGTTTGCACTGGGTGTGATGGCTGGCGGATCGGCGGCGCAGAAGAAAACCTGGCTGCCGCGCATTGCCGCGGGCGAGGCGATCGGGACGCTGGCGTTTCTTGAAGCGGAAGATCGGCTTGACGCCGCCGGCGTGACGTTGAGGGCGAAGAAAACTCGCGACGGCTACACGCTATCCGGCGTGAAAATGTTCGTGCCTTACGCCAAAGTGGCGGATGTCTTGCTCATTGCAGCGCGGACGAGCGGCAAAGAGGAGGAAGGAGTAAGTTTATTCCTGGTCGATCGCGAGACGCCTGGCGTAGAGATTCGCCTCCTGGATATTTTTGATCGTACGCGTCGTGTGTATGAAGTAGAATGCGCAAACGTTATCGCGCCGAAATCCGCTCTGGTTGGCAGTGAGGGCGAGGGATGGAAGATCCTTGCTCGGCTGCTAGACGCCGCTTGTGTCGCGCTGGCGGCGGACAGTCTGGGCGGTGCGCAAAAAGCGCTGGAAATGGCGGTCGAGTACACGAAAGTGCGTACGCAGTTCAACCGGCCCATTGCGTCGTTCCAGGCGCTCAAGCATATGGCGGCGGAAATGGTTAGCGAAATCGAGCCTTCGCGCTCGCTGGTCTGGTATGCCGCGCATGCCTTTGACGCACTGCCACGCGAGGCCTCGCGCGCCGCCGCGTTAGCCAAAGCGCGCTGGTCTGATGTGTATTCTCGCACCACGAATCGCGCCGTGCAGATGCATGGCGGCATCGGCTTTACCTGGGAGCACGACATGCACTTCTGGTTCAAACGCGCCAAGTGGAACGAATTCGCTTTCGGCGATGCAACGTATCACCGTGAGCGACTGGCGCAATTAGAAGGCTTCTAGGATCAAGTCTGTCCCTGGTGGAAGAAGACTTTGATGAGCGTGATGTCGGAGTGTTGCGTGAGATAGGGGGCGTATTGGGATAGTCAAACGTCAGCGAGTTCGGCCTTACCGTGTGTCCCTCGTGCGGCGCGGAAAACCGCCCAGGCGTGAAATTTTGTGATGAGTGTGCGACGCCGCTGACGCGGCAGTCTGGTGTCCAGGGTCTAGCGTCTAGGGTCCAAAAATCTTCAGACTTTAAGCCTCAGATCTCTGACCCCAGACCCGTTAGTTACATCCCACGATATCTGGCTGAACGCATCCTGGCCGGGCGAGAGCATCGCCAGCGCGCGGATGTTGCTGCCGGTCAACTACCGGCCTGAGTACATGTAGGCGACTTTGGCGAGCATTACTACGAAGCCGAACTTTACCGCCTCAAAGGCGAGCTTACGCTCGAGTCAAAAGTGACAAGTGAAAAGTGGAAAGAAGAAAAGCAAAGAGCAAAAAGCAAAAGGCAGAAGGCAAAAATAGAAATCAACCTCCAACCCCCAATCCCTCATCCCCAAGCGGAGGCGGAAGCTGAAGCCTACTTTCTCAAAGCCCTCGACATCGCGCGCAAACAGCAAGCGAGATCGCTAGAGCTGCGCGCTACCGTAAGTCTCGCTCGTCTGTGGCGACGACAAGGTAAACAACACGAAGCGCACAACATGTTAGCCGAGCTCTACCGCTGGTTTACCGAAGGGTTCGATACAAAGGATCTGCAAGAAGCACAGGGGTTGCTAACGGCGCTTGAGGAGCGAAAACCAAAAAGACAGCAACAAGGAAAGAGACAGGGAACGTAGCCTGAATGAAACGAAGTGGAATCCAGGGAGCCTTCTGAATTCTGGATTCCGCTCCATCTCGGTTATGAGAGCGCCTTTTCGTAAATGCGGTACGTCTTATACAGTCGCGCGCCCATACGTTCGAGGCCGCGCCGCATCGGCCAGTTGTCTTCGAGAATCCATGAACACTCGACAAGCGAGTAGCCCTGCTTTGGCGCCTCCTGCCATAAGTGTAAATACAGCATGGCGTCGATGCCCATGCCGCGAAATCCAGGCTTCAAGCCGAGCGTCAGGACGCGTGCGGTGGTGATCCGACGGCGATACCACAAGAGCTTCAGGAGCCCGAAGGGCAGCAAGCGTCCGTTGAGGCGCCGTAGGGCTTGATTGTAATCCGGCAGGGCAAGCGCGAATCCTACGGGTTCACCCTTTGTTTCGGCCAGAAGGCAAAAAGAGGGGTGGCCAATCCACCACAGCTGTCGCGCCAGGTCGTTAATCTCCGCTGGCGTCAGGGGAATGAAGCCCCAGTTCCGCTCCCAGGCGCTATTGTACACGTCGAGAATCAACGCGACGTCGTCGTGAAAGCGTTTCACATTAATGGGGCGGATGGTAATGTCGCGCCGTTGTTGCAGGCTGGTGACGCCGCGCACTAAACGCTCCGGCGGCGTTGGGTTATCGAGGGCGTAGGCGAGGAGGTCTTTTGCCTTGACATAGTTAGTGGACTCGAGGAGGCGCTGCGCATAGGGAAGATTGTACGGCATCATAATAGTTGGCGGATATTGAAAGCCGTCAATTAACATGCCGCACTCTTCATTGGTGGAAAAGTTCATCGGACCGCAGATCCGCTGCATGCCATGCGAGCTGACCCACTGTTCCGCGGTATTTAGTAAAGCAGCCGCGACGCGTTGATCGTTGACGCTCTCGAAGAAGCCAAAGAACCCCGTCGCTTCCTGATGGAAATGAACGTACTGATGGTTCACGATGGCGGCAATGCGCCCCACGACGTCGCCGCCTTGCCGTGCGAGAAAGTATTCAACGTCGGCGTGTTGATGGAAGGGGTGCTTGCGCCGGTTGAGCAGTCTTTTTTGCTCAAGAAGAAGCGGCGGCGTCCACAAGGGATTGCCGCGGTAAAGACGCCAGGGGAGTTTCAGGAATTGGCGGAGGTCACAACGAGTGCGAACGGGAGTGACGGAGACATGAGACAACATGCGTCAAACCTGATGGCGGGCGCGACCCGCCTTCCGTTTATATTTCCGTGGAAGAATGAGAGGTTCCCTCTCCCCAGGCGGGAGAGGGATAGCGCGAGGAGATAATGTTGATAAACCGACTCACATCGCCGCTCGCAGTTTCATGCCCCGCGCAAAGAGATCGAGCACGTAATCAATCTGTGCGTTGGTGTGCGTCGCCATCATAGAAATGCGTAAACGGCAGGAGTGGGGGGGAACGGCGGGAGGAATGACTGGATTGATGAACACGCCGGCATCGAACAACATCCGCCATTGCAGGGCCAGGACGCCAAGGTCGCCGATCAAGACCGGAATCACCGGCGTTTCACTGTTGCCGATGTCATACCCGAGGCTCTTTAGCCCATCTTGCATCCGCCGCGTGTTTCGCCACAGTGCTTCACGCAACTCCGGCTCTTCTTCCATGACCTCAAGGGCGGCGAGCACGGTCGCGACCGAAGCCGGCGGCATGCTGGCGCTGAAAATCAGGGAGCGGGCGTGGTGCTTCAGATAATGGATGACCGGTTCGGCGCCGGCGACGACGCCGCCGATCGAGGCCAAGGATTTTGAGAACGTGGCGACAATGAGGGTAGTTTTGTCTTCCAGCCCGAAATGTTGCGCCGTGCCTCCCCCATGCTCACCCAGGACGCCGATAGCGTGCGCGTCATCCACCAAAATATCCGCCTCATAGGCTGCGGCGAGCGCCGCCAGCTTGGGGAGATTGACGATATCTCCATCCATGGAAAAGACGCCGTCAGTCACAATCAGTTTTCCCGCTGCACGCGGCGCCTGGGCGAGTTGTCGCTCCAGAGCTTCCATGTTGTTGTGCGCGTAGCGGCAGACCGTGGCGAACGTGAGGCGCGTGCTGTCCACCAGACTGGCGTGGTTCAGCTTATCCATAAAAATATAATCGCCGCGATGAAGGAGAGTTGACACGGCCCCCAGATTGGCTTGATACCCGGTGCTGAACACCAGAGCCGCCTCTTTGCCCAGGAAATCGGCGAGGCGCTCTTCCAGAATTTCATGCAGATCGAGGGTGCCGTTCAAAAAGCGGCTGCCTGTGCAGCCACTGCCATACCGCTTCAACGCCGCCTCCGCCGCCGCCAGTACTTTGGGGTGATGCGTCAGACCCAGATAGTTATTTGAGCCCATCATAATTTTCGGCTCGCCGTTCACTATCACTTCGGCGCCAGAAGATGATTCGATGGGTATAAAAAACGGGTAATAGCCCGCTGCTTGCGCTTCCCGTGCGCGCGTAAAGCGCAGACTTTTTTCGAGAAGATTCATCCCTTGCCCCCTCTCCGTGTCAACCTCGGTACTCTCTGCAGAGTACGCTCCCACTGTTCCGCTCCAGACTCCGACTCCACCTCTCGTCTGGTCTCGATTCCCGGCCTCTCGCTTTACAACCAGCCGCGTTCTCGATACCAGGCTGCCGTTCCATTCAGCCCCGCCGGCAGCGGGATTCTTCCCTCAAACCCCAAATCCCGCTTGGCCGATTCCGTTTCACATAACCAGCCGGGGGCAAGCAGCTCCCGGGCTTTTTCTCGATTGAAAATTGTTGCGCGACCACTGGCCGCCGCGCCCCACTCGCTGAGCGTTGCCGCAGCGTGCACCACCCAGGGGGGAATCCGTATGGCGCAGACGCGCCTCCCTACTGCCTGCGCGAGCCACACGGCAATTTCACTCCAGGCATAGGAGCGTGACTCCGCCACATGATAGACGCCGGTGGCGTCAGCTGTTGCGGCTAAGAGCAATGCCTCGACCAGATCATTAACGTGGATGAATTGGAGGAAGCGTTCTGGCCCGCGCGGGACAGGAAGCAGCCCGCGTGCGGCTAATAAGAAACACAGCAACAGATCGCGATCTCTTGGGCCGTACACGGCGGGTGCACGTAGCAGAAGCACCCGCAAATCGTTCGCTGCGCGCTGGCAGTACCGCTCTCCCATCAGTTTACTGCGCCCGTAGGTCGTGATTGGCCGTGGTATATCATGACGTTGAATCGGTTTTCCCTCACGAGCGGGACCTGCTGCTGCGAGCGAACTCAGGTAAATGAGCCGTCGTGGCCGCGGCTGAGCCGCTTGGAGCGCCTCAACTAACCGTAATGTTCCTTGCGCGTTTGCTTGCAGATATTCCTCTTCCGAGCGCGCCCGAGTCACCGCTGCTAAATGAAAGACCACGTCCATTCCTTGCACAGCACGCCTGAGCGCCGCGTGATCTTGCAGATCTCCTTCAATCAGTTCCGCCGTACGCGGCAACCGAGAGCGGTCGCTCGTGGGTCTGACGAGGACACGGACAGTAGCGACCTGATGACAGAGACGGTCGACGAGGTGCGAACCGACAAACCCAGTGCCTCCAGTTACGAGCACGCGACTGTAGGCAGGCAGGATAGCACTATGCGTAGAATGTGATCCATCCACGAGAAATCAAATCTCTAAGGAAGTCGCTAGGGTAGATAACAGACTTCCAGGATTTTACCAAGGGCCATATGGACGCACGGGCAAAAATCCTTTCTTGACACTCCTACCCTGGCGATCATAAGATCCTCCAACTCCTTGTATGCTGAGAGAATTTTCAACTGGCGAGCTGCGGCGGCGGTTTGCCAACGCCTTTTCGCCTCGGCCTCTACTCTACTGGAGTGATTTCCTTGCTTCAGCGGGTATGGGCTGGGGGATGTTTGTCGTGAGCGCCGGCGCGCCGTTTGGCTCATGGATGTACGGCGCGGCCACCGTGATTGCAGTCGTTGCTTTACTCAGGGCGGTAATTTTCATTCATGAACTTACGCACGTACGAGCCGGCTGCCTGCCCGGCTTTTCCCTGGCCTGGCATGTGTGTATTGGTCTTCCCTTGTTGTTGCCTGGTCTGATGTATGTCGGCTCGCACAATGATCATCATCGCCAATCGACGTTCGGCACTCGTGCTGATCCCGAATATGCCCCTATCGCTCAGTGGAGTCGGAGCCGCATAAGCTGGTCGGTCTTGTCGCTTGTCTTTGTGCCTTTTCTCCTCATGTTACGCTGGGGCGTGCTGGGACCGCTCTCCTTTGCGATTCCCCCTCTACGCCGACTGCTGATTGAGCGCGCCTCGACGTTGGTCATCAACCTCGACTACCGTCGCTCCCTGCCTCAGGGAAAACAGGCAAGGAGTTGGCTCGTGCAAGAAGTCGCCGTAGCTGTGGTGTTCTGGGGAATCATGGTCGGTCTGTATGAGGGGCTGTTGCCGTTCCGATGGGTCGTACAGTGGTATGTAGTGGCGACTGGCCTTCTCTTAGTCAATCAAGTGCGAACGCTGGCGGCGCATCGGTATGACAATGATGGCGCGCGGCTTGATGTCGTCGCGCAGCTATTGGATTCGGTGACATTAAACGGCTGGCCCATTCCGACTGTGCTCGCCGCGCCAGTCGGGCTGCGATTTCACGCCTTACACCATTTATTGCCAACCGTGCCCTATCATGCGCTTGGGACCATACATCGAATCCTGCTCTCAGAGTTTCCTGCCGATTCTCCCTATGCGCGAACGCAAGAACGAGGCATTCTTGCCGCTGTGCGTGTTCTTTTACGACACGCCAAGAAGCCGGAGGACCATTCACAGGTTGCGCCTGCCGCGCCGGAAGCCTGAGGCTTACAATTTCTCCCTCAGGCTTGGGAGGGAGGCGGGAGGGAGAGGCGTCACGCGGAAAAATACGGTAAGACGACCCCGTGTTCACGCTTGCACATTTATCGGATTCTCACGCCACGACGGTTCGAGTCTCGGATCTCCGCGTGCTCCTGAACAAACGTATTTTCGGCTGGATGAAATGGCGATTCGAGCGGCGGAGGATTCACCGGCCAGAAGTGCTGGCGGCGTTGCTCGCTGATCTGCAAAGGCTGCGGCCTGATCACGTAGTGATTACCGGAGATCTGACGAACATTGGCCTTGAAGCGGAATTTGCCGAAGCCGGCGTATGGTTACGGCGGCTAGGCGATCGTCAATTCGTCTCACTCGTTCCGGGAAATCATGACGCCTATGTGCCGGAGCCCTGGCGGGCGGCGTGGCGTCACTGGAAGGAGTACCTTGAATCCGACGGTTCCAAAGAGGCGCTGTTGCCTCCCGCCGCTTCATTTTGGGAGTTGACCGATGAATATTTTCCGAGTGTGCGCATTCGCGGTCCGATCGCTCTTGTGGGCGTATGTACGGCGCAGCCGGTCGGCGTAACGCGTGCGAGCGGCGCCGTTGGCGCACGGCAGCTTGCGCGTCTTGAGCGCATACTCCGGGAATTGGCCGCGACGGATTTATGCCGCGTCGTGCTTCTTCATCATCCGCCGCTGCCTGACGATGTCGCCTGGCGGGCGCTCACTGATAGTGCAGCTGTGCGCGAGGTCCTTCGACGTGCCGGCGCTGATCTGGTTCTCCACGGGCACGCTCACCTGACCATGCGGGCGCACCTGCCGGGTCCAGACACGCCAATCCCAGTGGTCGGCGTGCGTTCAGCTTCTGACATCGGGAGCGCGCCGGATCGGGTGGCGCAGTATCATGTATACCGGATTGAGCGCGCACCTGGGGGACCTTCCCTTTCCGCTTCGCCCTTCCGCATGACCATGGAGATCCGAGAATATGAGGCGGCAAGCGGGCGGTTTCATTATGTGAGTAAAGAGGAACTGTGAGGGCTGACAATGGAGGGTAGGGGGCCTTCTGGAGTCGTAGGAGCACGGCGCGCCGTGCCCCCACTTCCTTCGAGGAGAGGGGTAGGTTGACGCTGTGTTCACTGACACATAGGTTTTCCCTTTATCATTAAAATCCTATGCGTCTATTGTTATTTTTTGTCCGCGCCTATCCGCGCCAGACCCTGATTATGCTCGGTTGTTTGCTGCTGTCGGCGATTGCCGAAGGCGTCGGTTTGTCAAGTTTGTTGCCGCTGCTCAGGCTCGCCGCGCAAACGAACGCCTCTTTCGGACCTGGCGCAAGCCAGGAGCCGGGCGGCCTGGGACACGCGATCAATACCATCCTCATTGCGATCGGCCTCCAACCCAGCGTGGGTCTGCTGCTGTGTATTATCGTGGGCGGCATGCTGGTCAAAGCCGGTTTCGTACTGCTGGCGCAGAAACAGGTAGGCTACTCCGTGGCGCAGATGGCTACAGATTTACGTTTAGCGCTCCTGCGCGCCTTACTGAAAGCGCGCTGGGCGTATTTCATCCGTCAACCAGTAGGCAGTCTCGCCAACGCCTTTGCGACTGAAGCAAACCGCGCGGCGCAATCGTATCTCTATGCTGCAACCATACTGTCGCTGGGCGTAGAAGTCGCCCTGTACACCTCGCTCGCACTCGTGGTGTCCTGGCAGGCGACCCTGGCCGCGGTGGCGGTCGGACTCTTCATTGTGTACGTCCTGCGCCGCCTTGTACAACGCGCGCGCCGCGCCGGCAAGCAGCAAACCTCTTTATTGAAGTCGCTTCTCGAGCAGCTGACAGACGTACTGTTTGCCGTCAAACCGCTCAAAGCCATGGCGCGAGAGAATCTGATTGGTCCGTTGCTTGAGAAAGAAACGCAACTCCTCAATCGCGCCTTTCAGCGTGAGGTGTTGAGTAAAGAAATGCTCCGTGCGCTGCAAGAGCCGCTTGTGGTCTCTTCGCTTGCTGGAGGGCTATATTTTGCGCTGACACGCTGGGCGTTGCCGCTCGATAGTCTTATCGTGCTGGCAGTGTTATTCGGCCAGCTCCTGAGCAGCCTCAATAAAGTACAAAAGCAGCACCAGTCGATGGTCTCGTGTGAAAGCGCGTTTTGGTCTCTACGCGCAACTATTACGCTCGCTGAACGCGAGGGAGAGACTGCCCATGGCGGAGCCGCGCCAACCTTGGAGAAAGGGATTACGCTGAAGAAGGTCAGTTTGTCCTACGGGGACCATCGGGTGCTGCGAGAGGTCTCGCTCTCCATCCCGGCGAGACAAGTGACGGCGTTGATCGGACCTTCCGGAGCGGGAAAGACCTCGATCGCGGATGTGCTCATCAGCCTGGTGCGGCCCCAAGCGGGCGAAGTGTGTATCGACGCGCTTTCGCTTGACGCCGTAGACTTACAGCGCTGGCGCCGCATGGTGGGATATGTTCCACAAGAAATGTTTCTCTTGCATGAGAGCGTGTTCGTGAATATCACGCTTGGTGACCCATTTCTGACAGAGGCGGATGTCGAACGCGCCTTACGAGCGGCGGGCGCCTGGGAGTTTGTCGCAGCTCTTCCTGAAGGTATGCAAACGACGGTGGGCGAGCGCGGCGCACGGGTCTCCGGCGGGCAACGACAGCGGATCGCCATCGCCCGGGCGCTCGTGCATCAGCCGCGGTTTCTCATTCTTGATGAAGCCACCGCTTCGCTTGATCCTGAGAGTGAAGCGGCGATCTGCGCTACGGTGAAGCGATTGCGTGGGGAGATGACCGTGCTGGTGATCTCGCATCAACCGGCTTTGCTAGAGGTAGCTGATCTTGTCTATCATCTCGACCGAGGCGTGGTGACGCGACTTGACAGACAGAGCCTTGCGATAGGAACGGATATGGAGGGCAGGGAGAGAGAGGCGAGCGAGAGGGTGTTGTAGAAGGCAGAGTCGGATGTCATTGTGAGCGCAGCCAAGCAATCTTGATCCGAAAAGAGATTGCTTCGTCGTTCCCGGTTCCTCGCCATGACAGCTCTTGCCTACTCTGCAGACGTCCTCTGAGAGAGAAGGTGAGAGATTGATCCGGTCATTGACAGCAGCGGCCCCGACGCCTATGAACAAGCCCCGAAAGAGTCGAAAAACTTTTCCTCGCCACTGATTTCACCATGGCGGAGACGTTCAAAAAAACCGACACGCGCGTCAATGATATCTTGCTTGGGCCCTTAGAACGTCCGGCGCTGCGCTGGTTTTGCGTCCATATGCCGCCGTGGGTGACTCCCGATATGCTGACCGCGGTCGGCGTCGCGGGCGGGCTCATTATCGCCCTCGGCTATTGGCTGAGTAATATTGATAAGAATTTTCTGTGGCTGGCGGATGTCGGCTTTATAGTGAACTGGTTTGGGGATAGTCTGGACGGCAGTCTGGCGCGACACCGCAAAATCGAACGCTTCCAATACGGCTATTTTCTCGATCATACAGTAGACACTCTGACGCAGACCTTCATTTGCATCGGCTTGGGCTTATCGCCGTTCATCAGTTTCAATTACGCGATGTTAGCCCTGGTCGGTTACCTACAACTCGGTATTTTGACGTATGTCCAAACAGCAGTCACCGGCGTGTTTAAATTATCGTATGGCAAGATCGGTCCTACGGAGATGCGCGTCATTCTCGTGGGGCTGAACGCTGTTTTCTATTGCGCCAGGAATCCAGTGCTTGCGTTGCCGTTTGTGACCGTTGCGCTGTTTGATCTGCTGGCGCTTATCGCGGCTATAGCGTTTTTCGTCTATTTTATCGTTTTCATGATCATGCAGGCCGCAGAATTGAACCGGCGCGATCGGGCAGGTAGGACAATGGCGGCGCCTGTAGCGAGTCCCGGCGGAGGTTGTGGTGGATGATGCATACGCAGATCTCACGCGCTGTTCTTCTCGCTTTCAACACGGCTCCTCCGGGCGCCTCCTACGATGCGGTATATGGTGGAGAAACTCTCTGCAACCGAGCGTTAATCGCCATGTCCAAAGCTGGAATACGTGCGGTGAAACTTCTATGTCCCGAGGGACGGCGAAAGCGCCTCGAGGCGCTGGTGAGCGCGGTGCGCCCTCGTCTTGTACTCGACTATGAGCTTGTGGAACTTCGCAGGGGAGAAACGCTCGCGGAAAAGATTGTTCATCTTGCTGCAACCTGGGACGAACCCTTCTTGCTTTTTGCCGCTGATAAGATCGTACACCCGACATTCTTCAAGCAAGCGATGCAATTTTCTGCTGCGCCACAACCTTTGCTGTTGGCGCACAAACAGGTATGGGTGCAGGATGAGCGCGTCCAGTTCGCCGGCGGCTTTCCTGACAAGTTCAAAGTCATCTTCGCCAACACCCGCGTGTTGACAAAGATCGCCGTACCGAAGACTGTTTGCCAGCAGACCACTGTTTGCCTTATTGCTGCTCATCCTGTTGACATTTCACCTGAGGTGAAAACTGGCGTGATCAGCACCGAGGTTGTGGTTTGCCGCCGAGCCGATGTGCAGACGCTCCAGTTCAATGATGTCGCTGAGCTCGTCCAATGCTGGAATGAGAATAAGTCCCTGGCGGTGGGATTCGTGGAGAATGCCTGGTGGCTCAAAGTGACCGGAACAGAAAGTCAGGCGCAAATCAAGGAATTTTTCTGGAGTATAGCGTTCAAGGAAATCAGCGGGGAATTCTCAAAACTCGTGAATTCAAAACTGTCCAAACCGCTGACTTTTCTGTTCGTGCGCCTGGGCTTCAGCCCGAATGCCATCAGCATTCTTGAACTGGCGTTGTTTTTCGTGTCTTCGGCCTTTCTCTTGCTCGACCGTTATTGGGCGATGATGACGTTCGCTGTGGTCTGGCAGTTGGCGGCTGGCGTGCTGGACCGGTGCGATGGCGAGGTCGCGCGCGTGCGCAATTATGAATCGGAATCCGGCGCGCGGTTTGATATGTTGATCGACGATCTCCGTTTCGGGTTGCCGTTTCTATTTCTGACCATCGCCTGTTACCGCGAATCGCATCATGACGCTTTCTATCTTTTGATCGCTGCAACGACGTTTTTCTGGTATGCGACCACAGTCGTGTGTCATAATCGTTTCTTACGCCGCGCCGGTTACGTCAGCATTCAGGCCATGGGCGTTGATTTTTTGCGGACGCAGGAGGGAACGGGCTGGCTGAAAGTGTTCCGCAAAATTCAACCGTTTACCAAAGGCGACATCCGGACGTTTTACCTCACGGTGCTGGCGTTTCTTGGGCGCAAGCCTGTGCTCTTTTGGCTGCTGGTGGCGTATGCCTGGCCGCTGGGGGCATCATACCTCTTTACGATCAAGAAATTTCGTCCGCCGTCCTCAGTGGTGCAGGCGAGTGGGTGACGGGGAGGGAGCGGGAGTATGGCCTTTTTTGAAACAGCCCGGCGTATAGGGAGAGTGCTGCCATGGCGCGCAGCCCACCGAGGGGCCGGCTTGCTCGCTCAGCCGATGCGTGTGGTGCTTGGCGTCCGCGACGGCGCTACGCCGGGCACAAAGCCGCCGGTGCGCATCTTCGTTGGGTCTGAACCGGCACAGTACCGCGCTGAGCGTGTGTTCTTTTGGTCCGTCGAACAAGTGCGCGATCCTGGCCGGGTCTATGAGATTTATGTCATGAAGGAGCTGAGCGGCTTTGACCGGCGCGGCTGGTTGACCGGATTCACGAATTATCGGTTCGCCATCCCGCATTTCGCCGGAGGCGCCGGGAAGGCGATTTATAATGATGTTGACCAAATTTATCTCGCCGATCCTGGCGTGTTGTTCGACGCTGACCTTGGCGATCATGGGTTTCTTGCCCTCTCCGATCGGGATACCGCGGTGATGCTTATTGATTGCGCGCGCATGGCCTCCATCTGGGCCCTGGCGGCGGCGCAACGCGAGCGCAGAAAGGCCATGGAAGAAAAAGCGCGCGCCATTCCTGGGTTACGAGGGCCGCTCGATTCCTCCTGGCATGCCCGTGACGCCGAGTATAAACCGGGCTGCTCCAAGCTGTTGCATTATACGGCGATCCATATGCAGCCGTGGCGGCCGTTTCCGCGGCGTTATGCCTATCAGCGCAATCCCGTCGCCCATGTCTGGTTTGAGCTGGAGCGCGCCGCTGACGCCGCCGGCTATCAGATCTTTACTTCCGCCCGTCCGAGCGCCCACTACCAGGCGTTGCCCGCACCGCTTCGAAAAGTATGCACGGAGGTTCTGGAGTATCTTCCGGATGAGGATATCCCGTGGGTCCTTGACGAGTTATTTCGGCATGCTGCTCGCTTCGTGTCTGCAACTATCACCACAACCTCTGGCGTGAGGCTGCTCCCCGATGGAACTGGCGTGCGCCGCCTGCGCGACCGGTCGTGGTGGCTTGCCCATTTTGAGGCGGCAAGCGCGCGTCATCCACAAACGCGTTGGCAGCTTGTGGTGCACGCACGCACTGCTTGGGGGCGGAAGACGACACGGACGTATGAGGGGGGACGCCGTCTACACGGGCCGCCTGCGGTATGGATCCTGACCGACGACCATCCGGGCAATACGACCCAATCGCTCGGATTAGCGAAAGCGCTCGGTTGGCCGTATGAGACGAAAGCGCTGCACTTTACGCCGTTGCTGCAGACGCATGAAGTGCTGTGTGGCGCATTTGGCGCCACACGGTTGGGGTTGGACAAGACCCGCTCGGCCACTCTTGCTCCGCCCTGGCCGGATCTTGTGATCGCTACCGGCTGGCGCACCGAACATATCGCGCGCTGGATTCATAAACAGAGCAGCGGTCGTACGCGCCTGGTGCAACTCGGTCGGAAAGGGGGCCGGGTTGCTGATCACTTCGATCTGGCGGTGAGTTGTACGTACTTCCGTCTCCCGCCTCACCCACGACGGGTTGAAATTACGACGCCAATCACCCAAG
>DATLYA010000355.1:0-10398 GCA_035575235.1 Candidatus Methylomirabilota bacterium | reverse complement strand
TGGGGCGCCTGCTCAAAGCCTTTCTTGTTATGCTCGGGCAGCTCGTGGGAGGGCACGCCGGCGCCGAAAAAGCCGGCGACCGCCATCGGGGTGATATTCTCGCAGACAAACCACTCCCCGTCGCGGCCATTGAGCCCCTTGACTGTGCGCGGGGCGCGATCACGAAACTTCTTCTCAATCCGTTCGGCCCACATCGTGGGCGGCTCCACGAAATGTGAATCCGCTGAAATCAACTTGTACTCGGCCATGGCGTCTTCCTCCTGCGTGAAGAGTTTCTCACAAGATAACCGTCGAGGCATGGGCGCAGTGCTCGGCGTAGATTTATGAGTATAAAAATTAGATCTATGAATCAGTACCCAAGATTGAGTCGTCTGTCAACTGTAAGCAGCCGCAAGCGAAGAGGCGAAAAATGTTCAGTCTGGCAGGGCTGCCTGGCGCAGCTCGGAAGCTGGATGAGGACGTTTACGAGACGCTACAGCTCTATCCGCTCTATCCGACTGAACGGCGCGGACGAGTGTGACAACCATCGACTTGACTTCCTCAAGTTCGCGTCGCAGCGCCTGGACCTCTTGTTGGGCGCAAGGCGCGTGGGTCTTTTCTACTTTATGAGCGAGATAGCCTGACTCGAGTATCCGGATAAATTCTTCCGCCACCGTGTCAGGGGTCCACTCGCCGCCCGGGCGGTACCAGCGGTGCATCCAATTACACGTCCCCATCAGCGCGTAGGTAAATCGCTTGGGATGGACTGGAATCAGTTCGCCTTTCTGCATCCCCTCTTTCACTACTTTCTCGATCACCTCACCGAAAGCGCGATTGGCGCGTCTCACCCACTGGCCCAGTTCCGGCGGCAGGTTGAAAATTTCGGAGAAAAAGACTCGTGACAGCGGGATGTTAGCTGCCATGTACCGGACCTGGTGACGAATAATGCGCCGCAGCTTCTCAGGCACTGGCAGATCTTCGGCAACAATCCGTTCAATCGCCGCCTGGCTGGTGGCAATGACCTGGCTATACATCCGGCGCAGAAGTTCTTCTTTGCTGGGAAAATATAAATAGAACGCTGCCCGGGAGATCCCTGCAGCAGCGGCAATCTCATCCAACGTAGTGGCCTGATATCCTTGCTTCCCGAATTTATCCGCGGCAATGCGGAGGATCTCCTCTTCAATGGCGGCGCGCTTCCTGGAGGCGGAAGGTTTCTTGATAGACATGATGGGACTTGTACGATGGCGATCGAGAAGAAACAAGAGAGGGCACGCTAGGGTCGCGCTTGTAGGCAATGATTTCGACTTCTACAACTGCAACGGACGGTGAGGGCAGACTTTGCAGCAGACGTTGAGGCGGCCAGGATAAGCGCCATGCAGAAAGACGCAATCGCTGGATTGGGCGTTCCTTCTCAAGGCGTCATTCAATGTCTTCGCTGCCGACGTCACGAACGTCGAGGTCGGCATGCCGGTGCGGATTATCATTGGCGAGCGCGGCGGCTACAAAATTCATCAAGCCGCCGCGCGAATGTGAGAGCAGATTTGGGAAGGGAGGCCAATCGCCTTCGCACAGCAGGAGGAGCGGCAATGGAACGAATGACCAAAGAAGAATGCATGCAATTCTTGCGCAGTCCGGTGCGGACCGCCAAGCTGGCCACGGTGCGCAAGGATGGGCGGCCCTTGGTCGTGCCGGTGTGGTATGACCTGGAGGGAGAAACCGTCGTTTTCATGACGGCGCAGGACTCGCTCAAGGCAAGGAACATGCGCCGTAATCCCCGGGTCAGTTTGTGTGTGGATGATGAGGCGACGCCGTTCGCATATGTCGAACTTGAGGGCACGGTGGTCATGTCCGATGATGCGGACCAGGCGCTCTCTTGGGCGACGCGGATTGGGGGGCGCTATATGGGGCAGGAGTTGGCCGAGGCCTATGGGAAGATCAACAGTGGCCCAGAGGTGCTGGTCGTGCGTGTCACGCCAACGAACATGCATGGATACAAAGATATCACCGGTCGGTACCCGCAGCCGGCGCAGTCGCAAGGACCTTCACGGTAAGGCAGAGGCGACAGGAAGGATGTGGCAAGGCAAATCTTGACGTATAAGATGGGGCGTTTTCTTTACCGTGTATTGAAGTAGCAAGAGTGATGGTGCAAGCCTTGGCCCTCTCCCTCCTTAAACAGCTGCGACGATCCCAATTGGCGGTGTTCATGGCGAACGTCCGCTCTGCGTGGCGCCCTCTGAGCCAGTCCTAGACCTGCGGCAGAATGTCATGCACGAGCCGCCGCATATCCACGATGGTCTTCGCAGTTGGGGTCCCGCTGAACGGCGGCCACAGCAAGGGCATGGTCAAACCGGCATCCCGATACCGCTTGAGATTGTCCGTAATCTGCTCGACCGTGCCTACCAGCGTGGGCGTGAGCTTGCCCCGTGGCGTCTGATCCGTTTTGTCGCGCGTGATCTCGAACGGCAGCATGCTACAGATTTCGAGCGAGTCGATGGCTTGCTCACTCCCTCGCTTCGCCAGCTCCTCTTTGATGGCGGTGCGCCAGGTGGCGATTGCTTCCGGCGTGTCCATAATCCCGATCCAACCTTCGAGGCCGTACTGGGCGATCCGCGCCGCCGCGAGCTCGGGCTTGCCTAAGCCCCCGAGAAACATCGGGGGTCGGGGCTTCTGAACCGGCTTCACGCCGAAGCCACATTTGGGAAAGTCGGCGAATTCCCCATGGTACTCGAATAACTCGTTGGTCCAGACTCCTTGCATCACCTCGATCGTTTCTCGCACATGCTTGTTGCGTTTCTGGTAGATGTGTGCGACGCTGGCCGCGGCGAACTCCTCCGGCATCCAGCCTGAGCCTACGCCCACGTTGATGCGCCCGCCCGCGAGGTGATCCCAGGTGGCGATCTCGGCGGCCAGCACGCCGGGGGCGCGATAAGGCGTAACAATGATGCTGACCCCCAACCGAATGCGCTTGGTAATAGCCGCCAGATATGGAATGAGCGGCAAGCCATGCAGGAACTCCGCCCGGGCGCTGACGGGCAGCGCCTTGGGAAATTCCGTCATGAAGCCAAACGGCTTCGCGAGTTCCTGTCGATCCGAGGCTTCCGGCGCCACAATACGGTCCAGCGACCACACCGAGTCGAATTCGAGAGCCTCCGCTTCACGGGTCAGGTCAACGATTTCGCTGACGGTGATCTTCTCGCGGAGATTCGGGAGATACAGCGCGAGCTTCATGGCCAGTCCTCCTCTGCTGATGTGTTCTACGCTGCAGGTGCCTATGCCGCCAGTAGCTAACGCGGGCTCATTGCAAATGCTTGTATGCGCGCCCAAAGCCTACTTGAGTTCGGGCATGACCTCTGTGGCGAGCAATGCAATCGAACGCATGATCTTGTCGTGCGGCGTTGTGTACATCTGCATGAACAGCAACACTTCGTCCACGCCCGCATCGGCCAGGTATTGCAGCACCCTGCGGCAGGTCTCGGGGCTGCCGATGCAGGCTCCGCCCGCCTTGACGATCTCCTCCATCGGCGCCGTTTGCAGCTGTTTGCTGGCCTCCACGAAGTACTTCATAAAATATTCGTAAGAGCGGGGCGGCTTGCCGTCGATCCACGGGGCGAAGAGGTGGCGCACCGCGTCATAATAAGTCCTGAAGTTCGGCCCCTGAATCGCCAGCGCCTCCGTGTCGGTGTCGCAACACAGGGTGAACGTCAACAGCGCAAACTTGTTATTGATGAAGGACCCGATCGGTCTGGCTGTTTTGATCCGCTCCCGGTACAAAGTGACAAGATCGTTGGATTGCCCCTGGCCGATGCCAAATCCTAACACGCCGAGGCCGTGGTCGGCTGCGAACTCGATGGTCGCCGGCTGGGTGCACGCCACCCACATCGGCGGATGTGGTTTTTGCACCGGTTTGGGCACGACCTGGCGTTCCGGGATGCGCATCGCTGGGCTTTCCCAACTGAATGTGTCCTTGGTCCACGCCTGCGGAATCATCGAGAGTGCTTCTTCCCATTGTGCGCGCGTCACGTCCGGATCGACCTCGAAGCCGCTGAGCTCGGATTCGGAAATCGCACGCCCGCCGCCAAACTCGACGCGTCCATTGGACAATACGTCCAGCGTGGCGATGCGCTCGGCCACCCGCAGCGGATGATTGATGCGAAACGGCAGCAACACGATGCCGTGCCCCAAGCGGATGTTTTTGGTTTTCGCCGCCAGATGGCTCAGCACGAGTTCGGGCGCCGAGCTGTACGAAAACCCCGGCAGAAAGTGATGTTCAGTAAACCACACCCCTTTGTATCCGAGCTGATCCGCGAGCATCACCTGCTCGATGCACTGGTCGAACGTGCGCTTGACGCCGGCGTCGGACATATCCGCGGTCTCGAGTTCAAAGAAAAGACTCAGTTCCACTTTGGAGCCTCCATAGGGGATTGCCTGGGCCGGCGCAGGATCTCTTCGCCTGCGCTGGGTAGAAGCTCGATGTTGTGCGTCAGCTCCGCCCGGCAATCGATATATTCAATCAGCGCTACGCGCCTCCAGCCGCAGCCGCTTCACCAGGTGTGACGGTCTTACGAAAATGCGGGATGACGTATTTGCCGAACAATTCGATCGCATGCATGGTTTTTTCGTGGGGGATCGCCCAGAACTGCATCATGGCCAGGAATTGATCGAGCTGGGCCGCTTTTTGTAATTTCTCGAGCTGTTTCACGACGGTATCTGGGCTGCCACAGATACACATGCCCCGCTCAATCAGCGAATCAATGGTGACCTTGCTGGGATCGAGCCCTTCGTACTGGGTCGGTAAGTCAGGCACAAGGGCTTTCGGGTCTTCCTTGGGATCAACGCCTGTCTTTTTGGCTTCGATGACGGCCGCGTTCACCCGCAAGGTGGTGTTGACGTAGGACATGAAGGAGCGTTCGGCTTCATCGCGCGCCTGTTTGTCGGTATCGGCGACGTGCGTCATAGCGAAGGCGCCCGCCCGATTGTTCACAAACGCGCCATACGGCTTGGCGGACTTGATTGCGTTCCGATAGGCTTGCACCCGTTGGCCGAGTTTTTCCGGGCTGACCAGCAACGTAAAGGACAGCAGCCCCAGTCCCAGTCTGCCGGCCAGTTCATGGGTGTCCTCACCAGTGCAGGCGACCCACAGCGGGGGATGCGGCTTCTGAATCGGCATCGGCACCACGGTGCGTTCCGGAATGTCGAAGTACTTGCCTTTGTAGGAGAACGTACCGTCTTTGCTCTTCCAGATGGTCGTGATAATGTCGAGCGCTTCCTCCCACCGCGCGCGCGTTTCCTTGTAGGGGATGCCGAAGCCGCCCAGCTCAATTTGCGTGGCCGAGCGCCCGGTGCCGACTTCGACCCGGCCATTGCTCAGGATATCCAGCGTGGCGACGCGCTCGGCGACGCGGATCGGGTGATTGTAGGGAAACGGCAAGAGCACCACCGCGTGACCGATGCGGATCTTGCTGGTGCGCTGCGAGATCGCGCCGTACAGCACCTCGGGCGCTGAGGAGTGCGCGAAGCCGACCTGGAAGTGATGCTCGACAGTCCAAAAATGAGTGAACCCCACCTCCTCCGCACGGACCACCTGATTCATTACATCGTGGAACGCCTGATACTCCCGCTCCCGATGCTTGAGCGGGCTGTTGACCTGTATTTCGTAAAATATGCCGAAGTCCATTGTGACCCTCCTGTGGCCGCAAAATCATTAAGGCTCGACCTTTTTCTGACACTGTTCAGCGCTACGCTCAGGACACACGCCTCTTGTGTGCATGGTTGCCGCTCTCCCTTCGCTCTCGCTGAGTGAGACTATCTCTTCATACCATAGGTTTATGAAAAGACTACAAGCAGAAGGGGCGGAGCTGTCAGCACTGTCCCAAATGTACTGCTTGATACAAAGTATAATCGAGGCGGTGTTAGTCTAGCGGTGGAAATGGCGGCTGAAATTTGCGCTCGCGTTACAGAGCGACGACGCCTCTCCGACCACATTTTCTCTTGTTTTTAATCAGTTACATCTTCCCGTGTCAAACCATACTGCTGCATCTTGCGGTAGAAGGTAGCGCGGTGGATGTGCAGCAGCTGTGCTGCATGCGTAAGATTGCCGTTGCACTGCCTCAAGGCTTGTTGGAGCTGTTCTCGGCCGACCTGACGGGACGAGGTCGGCGGGGGGCCGGCCGGAGGCTGACTCTTCAGGAGTTCTGACGGGAGGAGGTCTCGGGTGATGAGTCCCTGGGAAGAGCGAACAGCAGCGCAGATCAAAACGTTGCGCAACTCACGGATATTCCCTGGCCAGGCATAGTGACGGAAGAGCTCCATCACGTCGGGAGCGATGGCTATGGCAGAGAAGCCTTCTTTATCAAGCAGGGCGCGGGCCAGCAGGGATACATCCTCCCGGCGCGCTCGCAGCGGGGGAAGGAAGAGCGGAAAGACATTTAATCGGTGGAATAAATCTAGACGTAACTTGCCCTGCTCCACCGCCAGTGTGGGAGCCAGATTCATCGCTGCAATGACTCGCACATCCACCCGTCGGGGGCGATCGCCCCCAAGAGGGACGATAGTTCCCTCCTCGAGAAAGCGGAGCAAACCAGCTTGGATTTCTATGGGCAGGTCGCCCAATTCATCTAAAAATAGGGTCCCCCCGTGCGCCAGCTCTACTTTGCCGCGTTTTCCCCCGCGTAGGGCGCCGCTGAAAGCGCCTTCCTCATACCCAAACAGCTCCGCACTGGCCAATTCTTTTGGGGTCGTACTTAAATTCAACGCGACAAACGGTCCGCGAGTACGGCGGCTTGCCTGGTGAATGGCGTGCGCAAAGAGTTCTTTGCCAGTCCCGGACTCCCCAATCAGAAGGATCGGCCAATCATGGGCGGCAGCCTGACGGGCCAGCTCCACCACGGAACGGAACACAGGGGTATGGCCTATGAGATCACTGAATGTGTGAGCGGCCTGCCAGAGCGGCTTTGAGATCGTTTTCGCTGCGGATGAGCCAGGGCCAGAAGCGATGACCACGAGGCCTGCGCTCTGTCCCTCTCTCGAGACCGGAATGACCGTGCTCGCACACGACTTGTCCTTGTGGACAAAACGGAGGCGGGATTCATACGGTGCGGGGCAGTCGCTTTCTGCAAGGGAAAAAGGTTCTTCCAGGTGAAAGTCTCGCACCTCGTGGAGGGATCGGCCGATCAAACGCTCAGGCGGTTGGAGCGTGACCAGTTTGGCGAGGGACTGGGAGAGAGCCAGAATACGGCCATGGGGACAGAGCGCCAACAGGAGACTCTCAGGATAGCGTGAGCAGGCCCTGTTAAACTCTTGTAATACGGAGAAGTGAGCCAGTTCCTCGGCATGTCGGATTTTCTCTTTCAGCAGTCCGGCAGCAAAGGCGAGCAAATGAAACACCCGTGGATGGGCGGATTCGCCGTATCCTGCGATAGCAAGAGTCCCAAGCGTATCCCCACAAGAACTGTGGATGGGAATCGCCCCCCCTCCCGCGCGGTGCCCTACCTCTGCGTAATGCTCATACCAATACGTCTGAAACGGCTGGTTCAGATGCAGAGCCAGTGAGACAGCATTGGTGCCAACGGCGTGTTCTTGTAGCCCTGCGCCGGGAAAAACATTCATTTCTGCTCGCCAGTCAAATTGCGGCGGGGCGTCGGTGTAGAGCAGGTTGCCTTCGTTATCCGTCACTCCCACCACGAATGCGTCGGCGTGGAGCAATGAGGAGACGAAAGCAAAAACCTCCCGCCCGGCCTGCGCAAGGCAAGCGTGTTGCCGGAGCTTGCGGTCGACTGCTTCCGGCTCTAACGTGAGAGGCAGCGTTCGTGCAGTAGGGTCAACCCCAAAGTCCCGTGAGCGCCGCCAGGAGGCTTGAATCGGCGGGCGTACTTTTTCGAGCAGTCGGGTGTCTTCCCCTGCCACAAACCGCTCCCAGGCTTTCTGGATTTCTCTCGCTGCTTGTAGAGTTAATGCTGTTGATTCATCCCCCATAATCACAGCACCCTCCTTTTACATTACACCGAGAAGCCATACCAGAAGCGCTGATGTTTTGTCTACCGCGACACTGTCCGTGTCGCACGGCGACGTCGCAGCGAGAGTGGCGCGACGTCGCATAACGCAGCAGGACGCCACCATGGCGGGACAACGTAGGAAATTCCTGAGAATTTATATCAGGATGCAGACCGAACGCTTGTGCTGCATCTGGCATTGATCTTGCCCATACGCATGCCGGCTGTGGGTTCTTTCTTGAGCAGCTCACGTCGGATCTACAAATATCCCATGAAACAAGGAGGGTGTATGGCGCAGTTCGATACTATCATTAAAGGCGGTACGGTGGTCGACGGCACGCGAGTGCCGCGGTACAAAGCCGACGTCGGCATTAAGAACGGGAGAATCGTGGCCGTAGGCAGGCTCAAGAGTAGTGACGCGGCGAAGGTGCTCGATGCCAGTGGGTTGATCGTGGCCCCGGGATTCATTGATCTGCACACGCACTACGACGCCCAGCTCCATTGGGATCCCTACTGCTCCATTGGCGGCTGGCACGGCGTCACCTCGGTGACGATTGGCAACTGCGGCTTTGGCTTTGCCCCGGTCTACGCCAAAGACTTTGACCGCGCGCTGCTCTCACTCTCGCGCAACGAGGCCATTCCGCTCGAGCCGATGAAAGTGTCGATGGCCCCGGAGTGGGAGACTTTCCCGCAGTGGATGGACCATCTCGATCGGCTGCCGTTAGGCATTAATCTCTCGCAACTGGTGCCGGTGACGCCGTTAGTGGCTTACGCCATGGGCGGATTTAGCGAAGCTAAGCGGCGACTGCCTAACGAGAAAGAAGTACAAACCGCCATCCAGCTCTTTCACGAAGCGATGCAAGCGGGCGCAATCGGCTGGGGCGCGCAGCGGCTGTTCCCGGAGAGCACAGCGTCCGTGCAACGCGACTATGACGGCTCGCCAATGATCTCGGACGTGTTGCCGGATGAGTTTTACCTCAAACTGGCGCAGGCGCTGCGCGACTACGGCCCGGGCTTCATTCAAATCACGCAGTCCAGCGCCACGCCCAATGACCAAGGCGTTGGGATGCGACGTGATATGGACTTCAGCGCCCAGCTGGCTGAACAGAGCGCCCATGCGGTGATTTACAACGCGCTAGTGGTGAACGACACTACGATCGAACCGCTACGGCTGCAACTGAAGTGGCTGGCGGAATTCAACGCCAAGGGGTTGCCGGTGTTCGGGCAAGCGGCCAGTGTGCGAGCGCCCTTCGTGATTAACTTCCAGGACTGGAATCTCTTTGACGACAGCGCGGCGTGGCGCGAAGCCACGCTGGGCACGGTCGAAGAGAAGAAAGCCAAGCTGGCTAAGCCGGAGTTTCGGCGCGCGGCGCGAGCGGAGTATGACGCGGGCACGCCCACGCGCGACTTTATCTTTGGCGAGTTGCGTAAGTATGTGGCGCAGAAGATCGTCCGGCCGGACTTGCAACACTATCTGGGGCTGACAGTCGAAGAGATTGCTCAGCGCGAACACAAGCACGTGATTGACGCGATGTTAGACCTCACACTGGCCGATGATCTACAGACCGAGTGGCTGGGACCTATTGTGAACAACAATGTGCAGTATCACAAAGAGATGCTCAGTTCCCCGGCGGCAATTCCAGGGGTGTCAGACGGTGGGGCGCACATTAAGTTTCTGGCGTTGGGGGTATATCCCACCGACCTGCTGTCCTGGCAAGTGCGGGATACCGGGGTGCTCTCGCTGGAAGAGGCGCATTTTCGCCTCAGCGCGCTGCCGGCGTGGGCGGCGCAGTTCAAGGATCGCGGCACGCTGCGGGAAGGGCAGGCCGCGGACATCGTAGTGTACAATCTCGAGAAGTTGAAGGTGTTGCCTATGGAAGTGGTCTACGATCTGCCGGCGGGAGAGTGGCGGCGAGTGCAGCGGGCCGAGGGGTATAGATACATCATGGTCAACGGGCATGTGACCTTTGAAGAGGGGAAATGCACAGGCGCCACGCCAGGGAAACTGTTACGCCACGGCCGGGCCGTCTGAGCCGATCGTCGACAGACAATGCTTGGTGAGCTTGCCTGTAATGAACAAGGGGATAAGAAACCAGGCTGTTCTCACCCTGCAATTGTTTCACATACTGCAGTCCGCGTCGCGGGATAGAGACGGCTGGACAGCAAGCCGTCTCTATCCCCTCTCTCACGCTTTGATAGTCTCATGCCAAAAGGAGGGCATCATGCAGAGACATTCTATGCTTTCGCGTGTTGGCGCCATCATCACAGGGCTCGGGTTGAGTCTGTGCGCCGCCAGCCCGGGGCCCGCTGACGTCCAGCCCGGGGAAGTCGTGACCAAAGAGACCATGGACAAAGCCGAAGGGCTGCTCATTCCCACCATGAAGTGGTTCGTGCAACACGGGCTGACCATCCCGGTCACGCCCTACCGCAA
>DATLYA010000354.1:0-3698 GCA_035575235.1 Candidatus Methylomirabilota bacterium | reverse complement strand
CGCCAATTGCCGCCCAGGAGTGCAGTGTGGAGCAATAATGTTCGCTCCACAGCACATAGTCGGCGTGTCCTTGCGCCAGCACGACGTTCGCGGCCGCCGTGCCAATCAGTTCTTCCGCCATGCCGCTGCCAGGCACGGCGTTAATTGATCGCGCCTGTTCTAATATAGCCGGGTGGCCGCACGTGTAGAGTAAGCGCCCATGGCGATCGCTGACGCTCATCATAAACCGCTCGCCCTCCCAGGCGTGGAGCACTGTCTCGAACAAGGGCGCGGCGACCGCCGCCAAGTCCACCCTTTCTTGCACGGCTTCGACGTCTTCTGCACTTAACACCAGGGGCAGACAGGGTTGGTGCGGATTGACGCCGAGTTGATGACAGCGTCGCCAGGACTCGCGAATAACGGGCCGCACTTTTTCCAGGCCCCGAGTGTCCCCCGCCATGAAGGCTTCCCAGGCGGTGGTCACTTCTCGTAAGGCTTGCCGGCTCGGCAAGACCGGCAGTGGAACATTGAGTTCAGTCATAGCTATAGCTATCCCCGACCGCTAATCAGAAGGCTGCCTTGTCAGTCTTTTTAACATACTTATGAGTTTATTTACGCTGCGTTGGGTAGTCGGTCAATGGGCGACGCCGGGGTCTAACGCGTTTTGCCCTGCTCCTGTCGCAAAATGCGACTAAAAATATCGGCATTTTTCGCTGCACGTGGCGCAGGTTGCGACGAGTGGAACAGCGGGGCTTGCAGCTGTTTTATGTTCTCTGGATGTGTTGTCAAACAAATTCGCCGTTGTTCCTCCTGTGGGTTTCTTCCGCACATAACGGCGCCTCTCTTGCAGATAGCAAACAAGAAATCGCAAGGTGAAAGGAGAGCGCGCGATGATTCATACTCCGCGCAAAATCACTGTTAGTGTTGCCACTGTGTTCTTGTCTATCGGCGTCGGAGTGAGCGCGCAGGGTTTTACCGGCGCGTATTCCTCCCTGACGCGAGTCAATCGACAGGTGCAGCTTGCCGGCAAAGTGGTCTGCACGAACTGCAGCCTGGAAGACGCCCGCAAGATACAACCACGATATACCAACCATCTGTATCGGGTGATGGTAGGACAAGAACAAGCGGTCATGGAAGTGCAGCAGGCCAGTGCTCCCACCTGGCTCCACCATCTAACGACGCCGCCTCTTCGCATCCAAGGAGACGAGCAGCTCCTCCGCACGCTCATCGACCAGGAGAGCCAGCGCAAAGACCTTGTGGTCTCGGGAACGCTGCTGGATTCGCACACCCTTCAGGTGACAGACGTAGAGAGGCAGAACTAGGAGCGGCCTCTCCCGCGGACAAACGCCACGCGGACGACCGCCGCGCCGTCCGTGTGTGACGACTCTCCTCTTAAAGAGCTTTCTTGGCTGCACGCCGCCTTCGGCCGCCGCCCTTGCCGGAGCTCTACCCTTGCCATAATCCCACCCTGCCCGCTAATTTCCTGACGACCAAAGCGAGGGAGGACGCCTATGGGGAGAAAACACACGGCGATCGAACAGGAAATCCTACGGGCGGCGGCGGATATATTCAGCGTTCGCGGGTATCAAGCCACCACGCTCGATGATATTGCCGGGGCGGCGCGCATTTCTCGTGCGACCTTTTACAATTACTTCCCAAGCAAGGATGAACTGCTCCGCCGCATGTACCGGCAAGTGATTTCCGCCTCACAAGCGGCCATTGAGAGCATTGCCAACGAACCGCTCCCCGCGCCAGAGAAACTCCGTCGTATTATTCGCTTCTTGATTTCCTATCTGAGCGCCCACACGCCGCTCATGCAGGTGTTTTTTTCAGAACTCTTTAGCCTTTCGTCCACCATGAACCGATCGGTCACGCACGCGCATCGCGCGTTTCGTGAAGTCGTTGAGCGAGTCGTGGAAGAGGGGGTGCGGACAGGAGCCTTGATCGCGCTCAACCCCAAACGGTTCGCCTTCATTCTCCTCGGAGCGTGCAACTGGATGTATCGCTGGTATCGACCTGGAGGGGAATGGACGCCCGAGAGTATCGCAGAGGAAGTTATTCGGGTCCTGGAGTCCGGATACCTGCAGCAAAAGACCGAGAGGGCAGAGAATGTCCTGGCGCGTGAGGTGCGCGCCTTACGCGAGGAAGTTCAGCAGGTGAAAGCGTTCCTGCGCGGAAACCACGGAGCGGCAGCGCCGCACAGGAATGGAAACAGCGGACACGCCCGACGAACCAAGTCCAACCGCCGAAGTCCTCTTCAATGATGTCGCTCCATATCGACCCGCTTAATTGCGCCGTTATCGCGGCGTGGACCCGCTGAGCAAATATGTTGACCACGTTCCACTAGCTCAGGAGAAATGCGGCATGACCTCCCGAGCGAACCGTTCCATCGACTTGAGCGTGTCGGTGTGATTGAAACCGCCAAAGTTAAAATAGAGAATCACTTCCTCAATGCCTGCGGCTTCTGCACAGGGCGCGGCAGACAGGCAAGCGGCTCGTCAATGGTGTAGAAGCGCCCATGGTAGGTGAACTCTTCTCGCGTCCAGGCGGTGCGTACAAGGTCCAACCCCTCGTAAAAGCGACCCCGGCTCTCCTCGAACGGTACGGCGAACGCATCGTATTCGCGTTTATCGTAGCCGCATCCAGCTGAGAAGACCGTACGGCCGTTGCTCAACAAATCAAGAAGCGCAAACTCTTCGGCTACCCGCAGAGGATGGTGGCAGGGAAGCAAAACCGTAGCAGGAGCAAGTTGAATCCGTTTCGTCCTGGCTGCTGCGTGGGGGGAGAAACACAGATGGCGACGGCAAGCAGCCGAAAAGACCAAAGTGGTGTTCAGGCGCCCAGGCGGGGTGGTACCCCATTGCTTCTGCGGCCTGACATTCCTCCAGGACTTCACGGAGAAATTAATTGGGATCACGCCGCGCCATAGGCAAGGGGATTGTCCATTAAGGTGAAGTAGCCGAATCTCATAGCATTCCCTCTCGTTCTCGTCTCAATAGCAGAGTATACATGGTTTAGCTATGCGCCCGTAGGACGAGGGGATCTCTCCTCTACCAAATCTGAAGTTTCTCATCTTTTTGCGACTTGTGGGTTGAGAATGTGTTTCTCCGGGCGCAGTCAAAATATATGGAGGATTGCATATGATCCGCACGGCGCTGCTTCTCAGTGTAATAGGAGTCGCGGTGTTATTTCTTTTGAATGTCTTTGCCACCCCGTCACTCGAACCGACCTGGACGGTGCGGTTTCATGCTGCGCATGGTCTTCAGGCAGGCGATGTCGTGCAAGAGGGCGAGCAGCGTATTGGCCAGGTGACCGCAGTGGAGTCGCGTCCTGGAAAACACGGAACTTCAGAGGTGGAGGTGTATATCACCCTTGCTCCGCTTTTTCGCGACCGGGTGCGTGAGCGGTCAACTTTTTTGGTCACGACGCCGCCAGGCGCAGCGCGGCCCGTGCTCAAATTAATTGTGCTCGACGAACACAGCCCAGCCTTACCGCCGGGGAGTCTGATTGTCGGAGCGGAATCGCACATGGAGGTCGAGCTAAAACGGCAACTCCTGGCTGCGGAAGGCGTGGTCCGTGATCTGAGCCGACAACTTGAAGATTGGGGGCAGACGCTTGACCGCGCCGCACGCTCCGAAGAGTTAAAGAAACTCGAGGACGGCGTTGGCGGGTTGATGGACACGCTGCGGCGTACGCAAGAAGATCTGGCTCGGGTCATA
>DATLYA010000353.1:0-6664 GCA_035575235.1 Candidatus Methylomirabilota bacterium | reverse complement strand
GTAGGCATAGACTATTTCTCCACGCTCGGCGTCCCACGCCAGCGGCAGGTCCGCGCCAAAAATGCGAGTAAACTCATTGACGTCTTCCACGACCGTTGGCGTATGGAAGGGGCCGCTGGCGGCAAATCCGACGAACAACGCAATGTCCATGCGCGGCAGCGGCTCGCCCAGTCGAGGAGCCTGGACTTCAATCGCAACGCCAGGAAGCCGCGGTTGACGTTCCGTCACCATGAGTTATTCCATCTCCAGGCGCTCATACGCCAGCGTCAATTCTTCCATCGCCACGTCGGTTCCCTTGGCGTTCAGCGGCCCGCTGACGTGCTTGATGATCCGTGCGCGCAACAGCTTCCAGGTTTGCACGACCTTAGTATGATCTTCATTCTGCAGATGGATCGTAACAGTGCGTTCGGCGTTTTGATTGCCGTTGCGGATGTCGTTCAACCACTGGTAGAGATTGAGCGAGCCGATGACGCCGCGTTTCAATGTCACATCTGTTGCTTTATTCAAGCCGGTGATCTTCCGGACGCTGTTTTCCTTGGCGTTGCCGTTGCGGTATTCGGCGACGGTGACTTCCATGCCGATGTTGCTGCACTCCTGGAATCCGGCTTCCGGGCCATCGGTGTTGCCCGTGCCCAGGTCCACCAGGAAATTGAACTGCACGTAGGGTCGATCTCGTAGTTCGGCCATGCTGTCCTCCTCTTCCGTTTAGCTCCTGCGATCGGCGGTCCACTGTCCGATGCGGAAGATGACGAACTCCGCCGGGCGTAAAGGCGCTACGCCGATGAGGCACACTAACCGTCCGTTATCCAGGTCATTTTGGGTCATCGTGGAGCGATCGCAACGCACAAAATAGGCCTTCTCCGGCTTGTCGCCCAACAACGCCCCGTTCATCCACTCGTTGAGGAGGAAGTCTTCGATGGTGCGGCGGACGTTAGCCCAGAGCTGCTCACCGTTGGGCTCGAACACCGCCCACTGGGTGCCGCGATCGATGGAGCGTTCCAGATAGATGAAGTAGCGGCGGAGGTTGACATACTTCCACTCCGGGTCGGAACTAATGGTGCGCGCGCCCCAGAGGCGAAAGCCGCGCCCTTCAAAGAAGCGGAAGCAGTTAATGCCCTCGGGGTTGAGCACGTCTTGCTGGCTTTTGTTGAGGAAGATTTCAAACCCGATGGCGCCGTTGACCACTTCATTGGCCGGCGCCTTATAGACGGCGCGGTTGATGTCATTGCGCGCGTAGATCCCTGCGACAAAACCGCTCGGCGGCAGGTAGATTTCCGTGCGCGTGACAGGGTCAAGCACGCGCACCCAGGGGTAATAGAGGGCGGCGTATTTCGAGTCCATCTTGGCCCGCAGGGCGCGGACCTGGGCGATGCTCTGGCTATCGCCGCTGTCGAGCACAGCGATGCGATAGCGCATGCGCTCTGCGTGTGAGATCAGAAGATTGGTAATCGACGCGGCGTTGGCGCGATAGCCGTTCTCATAGCCGAGTGTCGAGCCCGGGGCGGCAATGATGGAAATGTCTTCGATATCCTCGAAGGCTTTGAGCCCGGTTTTGGCGTTCTCGGCCTCGTCGGCCCTGCCCTCATATTCCGCCAGCTCAGGGCGAAGACCGTCGTTGCCTCCTGTCAGTTCCGCATCGACCGAACGGTCGGCGTCGCTTGCCCGCAGATCCTCCAGGTTCGCGCGCAGGTCGGCTTTCGCCGCGAACAGCGCCTGCAACCAGTCTATGCCGCTTGTGACGCCGCTTCCCGCAGTAATGACGAGAGGAAGGGTCCGCTCTTGCGCCAGGTTGCTGGGTTGAACGGCGAACTTGCTCGCCAGAGAATCCGGCGAGCCATCGCGTTGATGGTCAGGATCCGGCGGCAGCCCGTCCCACACTAACGTTGTTCCGTCCTGTTGCAAGACCGTAACCGTTACCGTCACGATGCGCACCTCGAACCCTCCGTCCGGATCGAGCGCGAGCGCCGGGTTCGAGTGATTCAGCCACAGATCGTTGTTGCCCCCTGCCTTGCCGGCTTTGAACCGCCACGTCTGGGCGGTCTTGTCGAACGCAGCAATATACAAGGAGCCCGCCCCTGGCGGTGACGAGATCGGAGAGCGCACATCATTGATCCAGACAACGTCATTCTCCATGACCGAGCCGATCGTGGCTCTCCCGGTTGTCCCACCCAGGATGTTCTGTCCAAGGCGAATGGTGAAACGAACACGGAGATTTCCCGCGGCGCCAGGAAAACGCGCACGTACCCTGATAACGTTGACGCCTCCTGCCGACGGCAGAGACGCGCGCGCGTGGCCGTCATCGTACGAGCCGGGGGTTGTCTGCAAAGCGACGTCGAAATCAGCAGGAGGGTAAGTCCCCGCCAGCGGTTTGAACACCCGCATAATGTAAAGCCGCTTTCCGCCCTCTTCAAAAAACGAGCGCGTGGCGTGCCAGAGATAGTTATGCAGGACGGACGAGCCGAACTTTAATTGCTGACGGTCGCCGTAGATGCGTTCGAATTCACCAAGACCTGTTACGATGTCCGGCTCCAGATCGAGCGGTCCATAGCGGGTCGGACCGATAAAACCGGTCGTAGTCGTGCTGACTCCTTCGATCGATTTCGCGCGAAACGAAGTCTCTTCAATGTAAACGCCGGGAGCGAGGTACTCTGGCATGCTCTCCTCCTTACGGATAACTAGAGTGGCGATCCTAGTGGGATCACGAGCAACTCTGAGCGGAATTGCGATTTCACAATCAGTTCTTGACCGAACGCCAACCGCACCTCGGGCAGAGGCGCAAGCGGAGAAAGAGAAGACAGGGGGGTTGCCGGCGTCTGATGCAACACGTCCTCCAGCAACGGAACGGGGGGAGGCGGTTTTCGCGGCGAGTAGAATACCCGAAGACGCAGCGGCCAGGTTTGTTCCGCGAGCAGCCGCGGTTCGCCGCCAGGCGGCGATCCCAGGGGAGACGCCAAGGATCTGGGCGGCGGCTCTGGATAGGGAAAAAACACGGCGACGCGTCCTTGCTCATCCGCTACAGCGCGGATCGGGGTCTGTCCTTCACTCTGCGCCTCAACCAAGGCCCACGCAGCGGGACTGTCGTCTAACCCATCCCACAGGTGTGCTCGCACGACAGCCATTCCTCCCGGGACTGTCCGTGCCGGCGCCGAGTAGAGTGGAACGGCAGACTGCACGGCGGTGCGCGGCGATGCCGCGGGGTCTTCCCCGCCAAATATCCCTCGGCTGGGAAGGGCAGCGGTGAACGCCATTGGGTGGAATCGTCGTTGCAAATCGTTTACTTCGACGACAAATAGGCGTGGCGGCGGCAGATTCGCCCAAAACGCGTCGTCTCCAGCGCCATACTCAAACGTTTCGAGTCCGGGGACGTGGTGCAGCACGTACACGCCAGAGCGATTCGGCGTTGCGGAGTATCGACGCGCCGGATGGTTGGGAAGATAGGCGGTCACAAACAGATCATCACTGACAAAGCGATGCGACACCGCGTCCCAAAAACGGACGCCAAAGGGCGCCACACGGGTCAGTCGTTCGATAATGAGAGGGAGAGTCATCATCGCGGCAGTCCTTTGGCGAAATCGAATGCTCGCGTCTGCACCGGCGCGGCCTCGGTGAGTTCGACCATTGAATCAAGTGCGACCATGCGAGCTACATAGGTCATCGAGGTTTGCAGTTTTGGCTTCAGTTTGTCCCACACCGCGGCCCAATCTTGAAGTGAAAGCGGATCGCAGATCACTTCGACCGTTTCATTGGGGTGAAAGGTGTCGGGCTCGAGCATCTGGGCGTTGAGCACTCCTGCCGAGAGGATAGTCGTATCTTCGAGCGTACGCATTCCCCAGCCGAGCAGGCGTTGCTGCATCCCTACGTCTTTCGCCCAAGCCGTGAGGAGGTAATGGAGGTCCACAGGCAGTGATGGACGGTAGCGACGACCGTCAGGCATCGGGCGAGGCGGCAAATTCCGCACGGCGGCATTGATAGTGACACGGTAGAGGTAAAGGGAGACGCCCTCTTCCATCGGCTTCTCGAAATCGCCGGCGTGATAGAGCGCGAACTCCGCGCGTGGGAACTCCTCCCGTGGGCAGGCGTCGCGTAACAACCCTAGAACGGCTTGACTCGTTGCAGCAATTGCGCGGTAGGTCGCCACGAAGCATCCTCTCCTGTTAGCTCTCGACCTCGGTCTTTTGTTCCTCGTGTTTTGGGATCGTTCCGAACGTCTGCTCGTAGTGATCAATCGAAATGCGCAGCGTTTCTAGCAGGACGTTGGCGTACGTCGGCGCGGTGATAATTCTGGTGTGGAGTTGCGCCCTGGCGCTCTCAGCGTAAGCTTCGCCGAAGTCCAACAGGAACTCGAATGCATTGTGACCAATCTCGAAGTAGTTTGCATAACGCCCTTTGAGTTGTTTGCCGATGCGCGTCTTCTTCCGTTTCTGCTCCATGAACACCTCGAAGGGCGGCCGTGTCGTTGTGGTGGCGTTTGGTGAGAGAGCAAAGGCGGGGCCAAGAAAGGCGTTGGGAGTCGCCCAGTTCTATCTGACCGAAAACAAAGGCTTTTCTTCGCTGCGCGTGCGCGTGTTTCTGGAGTGAACGAACAAAGTGTTACGCGGAGTGAAACACTGCCGGGGGAGAGAGCTCGCGTGAACCGTGGATGTATGGTGGATGACGCGTTATGTAGCTAGTGACGTGGGTTACGCGTTGTATTGGGAGAGTGTTTCAGGGTTGTGAAACACAGTGTTTCACTCAAAGAGAGAATGTTACAGCAGGCCCTTACGACCGCAGGGCGTCCCTATCCGCGTCTTTTTTGTTAATGATGTGATACTTCCACATCTTGCGATAGAGCGTGACCCGCGACCAATGGAGCTGTTGTGCCGCCTTGCTTTTGTTCCAATTGGTCGCGCACAGAGAAGAGAGGAGCTGGGTGCGTTCGTCTTGCGCAAGCGTGCAGCTGTCCAGCAGACGTTTGCACAACGGCTCAGGCAGGTCCCTAAGCGAAAGCTTACAGTCCGGACACTGCACGAAAATGGCTTCGAGCAGGTTTTTCAACTCACGGACATTCCCTGGCCAATCATACCGCAGAAAGGCGTCAAGAGTCTCGTCAGTCAGCCCCTCAACTTCGTGCCTGAACTGTCGATTGAACTCGTCAATGTAGTGGGCACACAGGAGGGGGATGTCCTCTTGGCGCTCCCGTAATGGCGGGAGGTGAATGCGAGCAACATTCAGGCGGTAGTACAAATCTTTGCGAAACGTCCCGGCGGCAATGAGGCGGTCCAGCTCTTGATTGGTGGCCGCTATGATGCGGATATCGACAGGGTATGTTTTTCGACCTCCTAAACTCTGCACCTGGCGACTTTCAATGGCGCGAAGAATCTTCGCTTGGGCGTAGGAGCTCATATCGCCAATTTCGTCGAAGAAGATCGTCCCGCTGCTGGCGAGTCGCAATTTACCCTCATACGCGGCATTGGCCCCGGTGAACGCCCCGTGTTCGTAGCCAAAGAGTTCACTTTCCAGCAGATTGTCCGGGATAGCCGCACAGTTGAGATCGATAAATGGGCGTTGTTGTCGTCGGCTGGCGTGGTGGATCGCCCTGGCGACGAGTTCCTTGCCCGTGCCTGTTTCTCCTGTCACCAGGACCGTACTGTCGGTTGCAGCGATACGTACGACAGTGGTCTTTACCGCCTGGATTGCCTGGCTGGTTCCAACCATGGGGACCAGGGTGGTATCTGGCTCAAAGGAGCGGGAACGCCTTTCTACCTGCGCCAGACAACGCTGGACGCTCGCAAGCACCTCATCCAACGAGAACGGGGGTCTGAAATAATCTACAACACCAGCTTTCACGGCGGCCACGGCCAAGTCTTCAGAGCTGGGTGCAGCGATGACAATGACTGGTATTGTGGAGTTCCACTGATGGAGTTGTTTGGCGAGTTGCACCCCGTCGCCTGGGCGGGTAAGTGAAGCATTAATGATAAGTAAGGCGAACGGATGTTGGTGGCGCAACGCACGGAGAACGCCCCTGGCGTCGTCTTCTTCCTTGACTTCAAAGCCATTGTGGAGCAGGAAGCTGGTCAGTGTTCGGCGTTGCTCAGAGTTCCTCTCAGCCAGCAAAATGGCCGATTTGTCCATACCCCCTCCCTGGAAAAACCTTCTGCATCCCTGCGAGGAGCAGAGGCATAACGCCTGAAGCCTCATGAGCGCTCGTGTCTTGGTCACGAGGAAAATGAAATAGCGGCTCGCTGCGGGCGTCACCCCGGCGTTCCGCTAACCAGGGGGAAGACACCCACGGTATATACGCTATACAACAGAAACCATCAGTGAAGAAGACGATCGAACGCGGTTCGGTCGGAAGATGAAATGGTGAACGGCTTGAGCGTCTCGAACTTGGAAATCGGTTTTCCTACGCCGCAAACGCGCAACGTTCCCTCGCATGCTGGCCAGGAACCCGGGACAGTTCAACCTTTCCAATTGCGACGCCCCAGGAATCTTCCCGTCTCCAGATGCTTTCACGCTGCCGGCAGGCTGTAGCGGCCGTTGTCGCGCTTCACTTTTTTCGCCTTGACCATATCGCTCAAGCGACGCTGGACATTGTCTCTACTGACCGTCTTATCCATTTGTTGCAGAGCCTCAGCAAGTTCCGCTGGCGTAAACTTCTGTCCTTTATGGGCGGAGAGATAGTCTT
>DATLYA010000352.1:0-28950 GCA_035575235.1 Candidatus Methylomirabilota bacterium | reverse complement strand
GTTCTCGACTTTTTGATAGTGCACGAGCCAGTCCACCGCCGCCTCCGGCGTCATGGCGGCAAACCGATCGATTTCTTCGGGCGTCCCGCCAAAGCCCGCACGTTCCAGCAGGTGCGCAGCGCGGTCGCGACTCCAGTCGGCAGACGAGAGGGGCATCAAATCATTCACCCATGACTCAGGCCCGGCGCGCAAGTCCGATCGTGCGTCGGCGGCGTCTACGTGAGGAATAAGAGAGGCATACACGAGAACGAGCAGAAGCGCGCTCGCCTGCAGGCCTGGAACGAACCAACGTCGGCGCATGGGATTCTCCTCCGCTCTTTCCGCTAGCATCCCTGCCAACAGAGATCAATGAGAGCGGAGGGATAACTCAATTGGCTTTTCTCATCCGCACGGGAAGCGCTTTTTGGGCGGAAGCGCGGACGACGCGCTCTTTCTACGAGCGCATGTTCTTTTTACTCTGATGACATTTCCGCGTCGCTTCGCGCGTTTGACTTGTCGGCAAGGAGTGCAGAAGGCGCTCCGCGTCCACCGAGCGCCGCGGCACTCCCGGTTGCGTCTCGTCGAGGTCAGGAAAGAGTTCGTTGAGGACCGACCAGACGATGTCTACAACCTCCTCACGCGCCACGCGAGGGTGAGCAGTGCTCACGCGGTCGATCAGCGCGACCACTCCGCCGGTAAGCTCGGGGCTGTGGCCTTCTGGCGACGTCTGCGGGCTCGCATATTCTCGATACCACAGCATCAACGCCCTTGCGACACAGACCGCGTACACCAGACCCCATATCCACAAGGTGGTTGTCACGCCCAATACGATGAGACAGAGGGGAAAGAGTCCAGCCAGAACGAGTGCGAAGCCGAGTAAGACACGTATCAGATAGATCTCCCGGTGCGTCATAGTAGTGGCTCCGTTTCTTCAGAGCGCTTTGCGGCCTGAGGAGTAGAGAAAAATATGGTTAAGTTTCCGCGTACAGCAAAGTTCTGCAGGAAAAGAAGCGGCTCTCGCCAGTCCTCTCCTTTATCCTTTTTTTCCTTTGGTATTCCCTCCTCTTCATTGGTTGTAGCGAAAATATAGCACGCAGAGAAGGACAAAGTCCTAAGAGAAGTCTAGGGAATTTCTAAGATTTTTCTAAGAAGCAAAGCATGCTGCGATATAGCTCCTCAGTTTCATTGAAGCAAATAACAGGAACTTATCCACTCCTTCAGCCCGAAATCCTGGCTGCCCGCTTTTGCGGGCAGGACGGAAAATCCGTCCTGCCGCGTCATACCCGCGCAAGCGAGTATCCAGAGGGATTTGGGGATGATTTGTGGCGCACTGTGTTGCGTTTTGTCAAATATTTTGATTTGCATTTTCATGCTATGTATGGCAAAACGTGGCGGATTCGAAGAGGGTTCTCTTAAGAAAGCGCTAAGATTTTTCTAAGAGCCGTCGTAATCAAGGAGGGAATATGCGCCGGCCGATGATCCAGTGCGGGGCATTCTCTGTGGATCTGGAGGACGGAGAGCTCTGGCAGGGCCAGGAACAACGAAAGCTCACCCCAAAAGCCGCGGCGGTGCTGCGCTACCTCGCGCAACATCCCGGCCAAATTATCACCAAAGACGAACTGCTTCGCGCGGTGTGGGGCGACACAGTGGTGAGCGAGGCGGCCTTGACGGTGTGTATCCGCGAACTGCGCTAAGCCCTGGGCGACGACGCCAAACAGCCGCGCTACATCGAGACCGTACACCGGCGGGGCTACCGCTTTGTCGCCCCCATCCACTCCACGCCTCCCCCCAGGGGCGAGAGGCTAGGGACTAGAGGTTGGTCCCCTCCCCTCCAGTCCGAAAGCCAAGTCTCAAGCCCCAAGTCCCCAGTCCCTCGTGTGGTGGGCCGGGAGGCCGAACTCACCCAGCTTCAGCAGCTGTTCGCGAAGGCAAAGCGCGGGGAGCGACAACTGGTCTTTGTGACGGGCGAGCCAGGGGTTGGCAAGACGGCGTTGGTAGAGACGTTTGTAGCGGGGCTCCGAGGACCGGGAGCGGGCAACGGGGAACAGGAAGAGCAAAGGGCAACACTCCCTGATCTCTGGCTCAGCCATGGGCAGTGCATCGAGCAGTTTGGCGCGGGCGAGCCGTATTTGCCACTGCTAGCCGCGCTCAGCCAACTGGGACGCGAGCCGGGCCACGAGACGTTGCTCACGGTCTTACGGCAATATGCGCCGACGTGGCTGGTGCAACTGCCGGCTTTGGTGAAGCCCGAGGAGAGAGACAGCTTACTGCGGCAGACGGCGGGCATGACGCGCACACGGATGTTACGCGAGTTGGCCGAGGCGCTGGCGGCGCTGACCGCCGCGCAGCCGTTGGTGCTGGTGTTAGAGGATTTGCACTGGAGCGATCCGTCGACCATAGAGATGCTGGCCTTCCTCACTCGGCGCACCCAGCCTGCACGGCTGCTCGTGATTGGCACGTATCGCCCGGCGGAGATGCTCAGCGATGGCCATCCACTCAAGGCGGTGACGCAGGAGTTGTACGGGCACGGGTTAGCGACGGAGGTGACGTTAGAGGGTCTGAGTGAAGCGGCGATTGCGGCATACCTGGAGCAGCGGTGTCCGGGAGGGACGGTGCGCGCCCCGCTCCGCCAAGGGGTGGTACAAGCTCTGCACCGCCGCACTGAGGGCAATCCGCTGTTTATGGTCTCTCTTGTTAATGATTTGCTTGCGCGGGACGTGCTCATACCAACCGACGCCGGGTGGGAACTGCAGGACGAAGCCGCCGCCATCGACAGCACGGTGCCCGACACCATCCGCCATCTGGTGGCGCGGCAAAGCGGTCGCCTCTCGCCGGACGCGCAACACACCTTGGAAGCAGCCAGTGTAGCCGGGACGGAATTCTCCGCCGCCGCCGTGGCCGCCGCGCTTAGGACGGACACGGCGGTGATTGAGCACCGCTGTGAGCTCCTTGCTGAAAGCCACCACTTTCTCAAGCGGGTGGGGATAGAGGCCTGGCCCGACGGCACGCTAGCGGCGCGCTATGGCTTTTTGCATGCGCTCTACCAGCAGCTGTGGCATGAGCGGGTGACGCCCACGCGGTTACAACAGTTTCATCGCGCCATCGGCGAGCGCAAAGAGCGGGCGTACGGGGAGCGGGTGCGGGAGATTGCGGCGGAGATGGCGGTGCATTTTGAGCAGGGACGAGACTATGGCAAGGCGGTGCAGTATCACGGGCAGGCGGGGCAGCAAGCCTTGCAGCGTAGCGCCCCGCAGGAGGCGATTGCGCATCTCACAACTGGGGTAGCGCTGTTGGAGTACCTGCCAGCCACGCGGGAGCGCGATCAGCTGGAAATCGGTCTACAAATGGCACTAGGGCTCGCGTGGATGATGACGAAAGGCTATGCCGCGCCGGAGGCTGCAGCGGCCTACGCACGGGCGCATGCCCTGTGTCAACGCCCCGAAGATATGCCTCAGCTCTTTCCTTCGTTGTTTGGCTTGTTCCTCTTTTACTCCATGCGAGGACAGCTGAAGACTGCGCAGCAGGTTGAAACCCGATTGCAATCTTTAGTGCAGCGCCACCAAGATCCTATTGCTCTCATCCAAGCGCATCATGCCTCAGCCACGCTTTCACTCTTCCAGGGAGATTTTGCTGCTGCCCATACTTCTTGGAGACGTTGTCTGGCGATGTACGAGCCGCAACAGGCCCTTGCTCACCTGTCGCTGTATGACAGCGACCCTGGTGTGGTCGCTAGTGTGCTCTCCGCCTTCGTGAGTTGGGTACGCGGCTATCCCGAACAGGCGGTCCGGCAAGCCGAAGCCGCGCTCACCCAGGCGCAGGCGCTCGCCAATGCTCAGACTCATATTTTCACCCTTTTCTGGAGAGCCGCGCTTTCTCAGGAACGGAGGGAAGTGACGGCAGTGCAAAGGTATACAGCCTCATTGTTATCGCTTGCACGTGAACACGGCATTGCGAATGGGCTGGCTCATGGAATGATAATGCACGGGTGGGCGCTGGCCGAGCAGGGGCAGGTGGAAGAGGGCATTGCCCAGATCCGTGAGGGCTTGGCCATGGTGCGAACCATAGGGATAGGAACCGGGCAAGCACATTCCCTTATCTTGCTGGCCGAGGCGTACAGTAAAAGAGGACAAATCAAAGAGGGGCTGAGCGTATTGACCGAGGCACTAGCGCAAGTAGAGAAAACCGGAGATCGGAGCTATGAGGCCGAACTATATCGGCTCAAAGGTGAACTGACGCTGCAACAACATAGGGGACAGGCAACAGGGAACGGGCAACAGAAAAACTCTACTGATCCCCGACCCCTGAGCCCTGACTCCCAAGGTGAAGCCGAAACCTGTTTCCTTAAAGCGATCCACATCGCCCGCCGCCAGCAGGCCAAGATGTGGGAATTACGTGCGGCAGTCAGCCTGGCGCGGCTGTGGCGCGGGCAGGGCAAGGCGCAACAGGCGCAGAAGATGCTGGCGGAGATCTACCACTGGTTTACCGAAGGGTTTGATACTAAAGACTTGCAAGAAGCCAAGGCGTTGCTGGAAGAATTAGCGTAAGGCGAGAGAGGAGGAAAGCCTTCACCAAACGGTGGAGACTAAGCCAGAATCACGGATGTTAGCGTCTTTCGTAAGTATGGCGACGGTTTCCCCTTGGGCCGCGAAGAACAGCGCGGTGGCAACAATTTGCCGGTCATGCATTTCTTTTATTGTAGATAAAGACAACATCATCTCCAGCAGAGCGCGGTCAAGCGGAACAATCACTACCCGCGGATCAATATCAACAACATTGAGAAATTCGCGGACACTGGGAATGCCTGTTCTGCCATGCTCAATCAGCCAGCATGCCTCCGCCAGCACAATCACCGGAACTATCATGATACTTCCGGGAGTTTCCAGGACTAGCCTGGCGTTGGCGCCAAGACGAGGGTTCCCCTCTAGAAACCACACGAGTGCGTGGGCATCAATGATATACTTAGTTGCCATTCCGCTCTTCCGCTTCTCCCCGCCACTCTGCAGCGCGAAAGTCTTCCTCTGTGGACATCCGCTCGCCGGCAAACTGCCCATAGTTCATGCGGCGCTGAGGCGATCTCTCTCTTTCTTGTGTCAGGAAAGTAACCAATACTTTCGCATGCTTCACGCCAGTAGGCGTTTCAGCCAGGGCAATTTTCCCATCGGTGTAGGTTCCCTCTATGGTAAGCAGCATAATGACGCACCTCGCTCTGAAAGATTATACAGGAAATTCTTAAAAGATGGGACAATTGCTTTACTGGAGGGCTTGTCGCCAAAGCTTGGCTTTTACGGACTAGAAGTCATCCTTCAATCCAACGGTCGTGTCATCCTGAGCCCTTTGACTGCGCTCAGGATAAATCCGCGAAGGATCTCAACGCGAGATTCTTCGCCGCTTCTGCGGCTCAGCATGACAGCCCTGAGAGGTTGAGGGATGGTTCTAACCATAAGCGCTTCAAACATCAGGAGACATTGTCTCCGTCAGCGAGGCTGTCGAGGCGTCGATCACGAAGTCCGCGGCCGGCTGTTTGCTGTATTGCTTGGCTGTCTCTGTCCTTTGCTCGCTAAGAAAATAGAGAATCGGCACGGCCAGGCGCGACAGGAACGTGGAGGCGACCTCGCCCGCCATTAACGACAAGGCCAGTCCTTGCAAAATCGGGTCATACAACATAACCGCCGTGCCAACGACGACCGACGCCGCCGTGAGCAGCATCGGTCGGAAGCGCACGGCGCCTGCATCCACTACCGCCTCAAGCAAGGGCAGTCCTTGTTTCCTTCGTAATTCAGCAAAATCAACCAGAATAATGGAATTGCGCACGACAATGCCCGCGCCGGCAATAAAGCCGATCACCGAGGCGCCGGAGAAGAAAATCCCCGCCAGCGCGTGCGCAGGCAGAATGCCGATCAGGCTCAGCGGCACGGGAGTCAGGATAATCAGGGGCGTTTTGAACGATTGAAACCAGCCGACCAGGAGAATGTAAATCAACACCAGCACGGCGACGAAGGCGAACAGAACATTATGCAGGAACTCATACGTGACCTGCCATTCGCCGTCCCACTTCACGGCAATCTGATCGGGGACAAACGGTCGCTGCAACATCCAGTGCTGCACAGGCGCGCCGGTTGCTGTTGTGAGATGATCCAGGCTGTTATTTAACTGGAAGATGGTGTAAAGGGGACTATCAATCGCGCCGGCCGTATCGCCCGTGACATACACCACACGTCTGAGATTCTTCCGGTAAATAAACGGCGGCTCCGTCGTGTCTTCAATACGGACAAGTTCCGTCAGCGGCGTGAGCGCACCAGCGGCGGAGACAAGACGCAAATGCGTCAATCCGGCGACGCTCGAACGGTCCGCACGCGGCAGTTGCAACAGCAACGGTACGGGCTCTTTCTCCTCAGGCAGGTGGAACATGCCGGCAGTGGCGCCGCCGACCGCCAATTGCAGAGCCTGCACTACCCGCTCGGTGGGAATGCCGTGCAGGGCAGCTTTCTCTTTATCGACCACGAACCGGTGGGTTGGTTGCGGCGCCTCAACACTCCAATCGATGTCAACAATGCCTGGCGTATCGTAGAACAGGCTACGGATTTGCTCCGCTGCAGCGATCTGCGCATTGTAGTCCGGGCCATAGACTTCCGCGACCAGCGTCTGCCGCACCGGCGGGCCCGGCGGCCCCTCCGCCAGCGTCACCTGTGCGCCGTGGCGCGCGGCGATGGCGTGAATGTCCGGACGAATGCGTTTCACGAAGTCATGGAGTTGTATCGAGCGCCGGCCTTTCGGCAGCAGATTGACATGGATATCCGCCAGGTGCGGTGCCTGACGGAGAAAATAGCGACGCACCAGGCCATTGAAATCTGGTGGTGACGCCGCACCGATGCACAATTGATAGTTCACGACTTCCGGCAACGCGCCGAGATACGCGCCGATCTCCTGCGTCACCTGCGCGGTTTTCTCGAGGGTCGCGCCTTCCGGCAAATCGATCATGACTTTGAATTCCGCTTTGTTGTCAAAGGGTAAAAGCTTGAAGACTACGACTTTCGCCCATAACAACGCCGCGGCTCCCACCAGGAGGATCATGACGCCGCCGAGGAACCCGGCGCGCTTCCACGGCGCGGTCAACAGCGCCGTCATCGTGTAGCGGTACACGCGCACGGTCCAACCCTCTTCCCTGCTTGTTCCATCGCGCTGCGCGACCAGATAGGCGTCATGACGCAAGAAACGGTACGCGGCCCATGGCGTGATGACAAAGGAAATGGCCATGGAGAACACCATGGCGGAGGCGGCGCCGACCGGCATGGGGCGAGCGTAGGAACCAGCGAGCCCGCTCACCGCCGTCAACGGCAGAAAGGCGCAGATCACTGCCAGTGTGGCGAGGATCAGGGGATTGCCGATCTCGGTCATGGCGGCGGCGGTAATGGCGAGCGGCGACTTGCCATGATTGTCCGTCAGGTGATGATGGCGAACAATGTTTTCCACGCCGACGATGGGATCATCCACCAGAATGCCGATGGAGAGAATCAGCCCAAAGAACGTCATGCGATTGAGCGTGTAGCCGAAGAAATAATAGATAAAAAGCGTCAAGGCGAGGGTCGCGGGCACCGCGATGAACACGACAAACGCCGCGCGCCAGTGGAGGAACAGCCCGATCAACCCCGTGACCGCCGCCACCGCAATGAGCAGATGCTCCAGCAGCTCGTCGAACTTCTCTTGCGCCGTCTCACCGTAATTGCGCGTGACGGTCACCTGCACGTCGGCGGGCAGCAGCGCGCCGCGCACGGCGGCCAGCTTGCGCAGCACTTGCTCTGCCACGGTGACGGCGTTCGCGCCTTTTTGCTTGGCCACGGAGAGAATGACGGCAGGGGAAGGCTGCCCGGTTCTCTCCGTGGGGGACGTCGCCGCCGGTCCGTGCGCGAAGAAGACGTAGTTGTTCGCTTCTTCAGCGCGATCTTCCACCGTGGCGACATCGCGCAAATGAATAGGCCGTCCGTCGTAGACGCCAACCACGAGCTGCTCCACCTCTTCCGTCGTGCGAAAAAAATCCCCGACGATGACGCGATACTCAGTATTGGCCTGGGACATGCCGCCTACGAACAGCTCGCGATTCGCGCCCTGTAGCGTCGCCAGCAGCAATGTTGGATCGAGATGAAACGCCGCCATGCGGTCCGGGTCCGGCGTCACCTGCACGACGCGCCGTTGTCCGCCGATCAACGTCGTTTCGGCGACCCCAGGAATCTCCCGCAGCGCATCGTCGAGTTGGGCGGCGATCCGTCGTAAGGTGTAATGATCATACCGCCTGCTCCACAGCGTCAGCGCCACGATCGGCACGTCATCGATTTCCCGTGTCTTTATGACGGGAGGCGATGCGCCAGGGGGCGCCAGATCCAGGTGGGCATAGAGCTCGCTGTACAGTTTCACGACGGCGTCTTGTTCGTTCTCGCCCACGTAGAACACGACCGTCGCCACACTGAGACCCGGACTGGACGTGGTGTAGACATATTCGACGCCGGGTATCTTCGCCAGGTATTTTTCCAGCGGAATACTAATGCGCTCTTCCACCTCGTTACTGGACGAGCCGGGCATGGCGAGGAAAACATCCATCATCGGCACAATGATTTGCGGCTCTTCTTCGCGCGGCAGCCCGAGCACGGCGAACACCCCCAACAGCAGCGTGGTCAGCAGCAGCAGCGGCGTGAGTTTCGCATCGATGAAGGCATAAATGATGCGTTCGAGCATGGTAATGCCTGTCTCAGTCCGCACTCTCCGCGTGTTGATCCGCAACTACGTCGCCCTCTTGCACGGCGCGCACATTCTCCACCACGACACGTTCTCCTTCCTCCAGACCGGAAACAATCTCGATCTGCGTCTGGTGCGCCCTGCCGGTCTTGACTAACCGCAACACGGCCTGGTTGTGCGCCGCCAGGACAAAGACGCCTTGCAGTGGTCCGCGTGCGACCAGGGCTGTTTGTGGCACGAGCAACGCGGTGTGCTGCCCCGTGGAAAATTGCGCTCTGCCGAAGAGACCCGAGCGCAGCAGGGGAAGCGGAGGCAGCGCCACCTTCACCGTAAACGTGCGGCTCGTAGGATCGGCGGTGGGAACGACCTCCAGGAGCGCACCAGCCGTGCGGTGTCCGAGCGCCTCCACCGTGACGGGCACGGTCTGCCCCACGCGCAGGTAGCCGACGGCTGACTCTTCGACCGCCGCTTCCAGGAGATACCGCTCCTCCTCCACCACGAGCAACGGCAGGCCGGGAGCGGCCAGGGCGCCGACGACCGCAGGTTTGGCGACGACGATGCCGCCGAACGGGGAGGTGATCTTGGTAAAGCTCGCCAGTACGTCCGCCTGGGTGACGTCCGCTTCCGCTTGCGCAATATGGGCCAGGACTTGCTGTTTCTTGGCCGCCAACGAGGCCTGCACGGCGGCGGCGCGAAACTGCTAAAAATTCAACGATAGGCTCACCGATTACTTGCTTCACCTGTTTATCCTTCACGATGAGATTGTTTTCCGCTCATGAGAGCAGCGCCAAATGTTTTGACTTGCATTCTCGGCGCGCGTGGCAAAAAGTAGCACGTTCACACCAGAAGTCCTCAGAAAGTTCTAAGCTTGTCTAAGAGTTGCCTTGCCAAGGAGGGAGGATGCGCCATCCGCGGCTACAATGGGGGGACTTCTCCGTGGACCTGGAGAGCGGCGAACTGTGGCGGGGACCCACCCTACGACAGCTCACCCAGAAAGCCGCCGCCGTCTTACGCTCTCTCGCTGCCCGTGCTGGCCAGGTGGTGAGTAAAGAGGCGCTCTTTCGCACGGTCTGGGGCGAGACCGTCGTCAGTGACGCGGCGTTGACGGTCTGTATCCGCGAACTGCGTCAAACTCTAGGCGATGACGCTCGCACGCCGCGCTTTATTGAGACCGTGCATCGGCGAGGATACCGCTTCCTCCCTCTCCTCTCCGCCCCGCCAGTTCAACGTTCCACGTTCGTTGGCCACTCCGGACTCAGTCCTCAAGACTCAGCCCTCAGTCATCGTGGGACGGGAGACGGAACTCGCCCAATTGCACGGGTGGTTAGAGAGGGCGCTGGGCGGAGAGCGGCAGCTCGTCTTTGTCAGCGGCGAGGCCGGGATTGGCAAGACGGCGTTGATGGAAGCCTTCCGGCAGAGGCTAGAGGCTGGAGACTGGAGACTCGTCCCCGCCCTTCAAGCCTCTAGCCTCAAGTCTCAAGCCCCAGGGGCATGGTTGGGCTGGGGCCAGTGTATCGAGTAGTTTGGCAATGGCGAGTCCTATTTACCGCTGCTGGCGGCCCTAAGCCAATAGATGCGCAGGACAAGCTGTCTCATTCCAAGTTGCTCTGCTCGCACCGCGACTTCACATACTCGACATCCTGTCATATTCCACCATAATATGGAAAATTATGACAGATTACCGACCGCGAGAAATCGCGCCGCGTCTGCTGCCTAATTTTCCAGGACAAGAGGGACTTGACCGGCGATCACCCCTGTGCCCGAGCACGGCTGGCGACCGTTGCCCGAGTATGAGCTGGCCGAGGTGGCGGAAGTCTGCGATCAGCCCACGGGATGGTCCCGTCCCTCTCGCTCTGCGGTCAAGCGGGAGGTGGCCGAGACCAAAACCGGCGCGCTGTACTGGAAGTACCACGCCACGGTAACCAACGAGGAGGGGCGCTCGGCGCGGGAGGTCGTGGTCTGGCGCCTCCAGCAGGCCGCTAGGGGAAACGCCATGAAGGAACAGAAGAGTGGCTTTGAGTTAGAGAAGCTGCCCACGCAAACGTTCCATGCCAATTGGGCCTCTCTGATCATTGGGCAGCGGGCTTTTCATCTGGAGGCTTGGTTCAAGCGCTTGGAGTTGCCCCCGAACTCCCAACGGGCCACCATCAAGACGATTCGCCATCACTTCTTCAACCTCACGGGCAAGCTCGTCCGTACGACGCGCCGTTGCTTCTTGATGATCTCCGACCATTATTGCTACCAAACGGTCTGGTGCTTTGCTAGTGGACAACTTACTCGCTTAAAGTTCGGGTCATGCTTACCCGTGGATTCAGGTTATTACCTCTCTTGTTGTCAGTGGGGGGCGCGAGATGCCGATTACCCTCAGCCTTCCCTCCAAGCCGCTCGGGCTTCTGCTTATCGCTGGCGTGCTGTTGGGTCTTTCGGTGACGGCGTATTATCTTGCTCTCAGTAAAGGTCCTATTTCTGTCGTCGTGCCAATCTTCGACTTGTTTATCGTCAGTTCCAGCGTCGCGGGTGTTGTCGTCTTTGGTGAGACGCTGACCCTCTCGCGCTTCCTTGGCATTCTCTGCGTGCTGGCGGCGATGTATGTGGTGTCGCGTGAGAGCGTGCCCGGACGATACATGAAGAATGAAAAATATAAAATGAAAAAGGAGGATCGCTTATGGCGGAAATCGGTGTGTACGAAGCAATGCGGACGTTACGCGCCGTGCGGCGGCTGAAACCCGACCCGATCCCGGCTGAGGTGTTGCATCGCGTCTTGGAGGCCGCTACCTGGGCGCCGACCGGCGGCAATCGTCAACCCTGGCGTATCATCGCAGTGAAAGATCGTGAGAAGAAGGCGCGCCTCGGCGTGCTCTATCGGGGAGTGTGGGCGGGATTTGCCAAAATGTATCGCAAGCGGTTAGATGCTCTGCCGGAAGCCGCGCGCCACACAATGGAGAAAATGATGAACGCCGGCGAGTATCTCGCCGAGCATTTTGGCGAAGCGCCAGTGATTTGTATTTTTTGCTTCAACCCGCAGGACATGGCGATTACTGACGCGAAGCTGGATCGCGTCTCGGTGGTTGGCGGCGGCTCAGTCTATACCGCCGTCGAAAATCTTCTGTTAGCGTGTCGCGCTGAAGGGCTGGGCTGTGTCTTGACGACGCTGCTCTGTGAGTGTGAACCGGAAGTCCGGGACCTCCTCAACATTCCGCAGCCCTGGGGAACAGCTGCAGCCATTCCGATCGGCTACCCCATGCTCCGTGGACATGGCCCGATTACCCGGCGTTCGGTCGAGGAACTGACCTTTACGGACACCTGGGGACAGGCGTTTACCAACGACCCAATGTAAGCCGTGTGGGCGAGGTCACTCCGCTTTTATTTCAAAAGGAGGCGCACTATGTCGGCAGAACACGCCCCTACAGCAACGCAGACTGAGCCGCGTGAGCTCGAAGCCTTTTTAGACGATCCCAAGACCCATCAATACGTCAAACACTCCTGGCGTCCCTACCTGGAGGCGAAGCCTGGCTTTCGCAATCACTGGCGCCCTGCGCTGTGCAGCCGTGATCTTACAGGTGACGCGCCCAGGCCAGTGACGCTGCTTGGAGAGCACATCCTGCTGCGGTGAGTGGACGGACGCGTATACGCCCGTGAAGACCGGTGCACGCAGCGGAATGTACAAAACCGTCAATCGCAAAGCGCTTTAATCTCTTCGGGTAGGACGCACGGTTGTCGCTTCGCCCGTGCTGCCGCGGTTCACGCGGCTGCGATGCGCCATCGCTTCTTGCGGAATGCCGGAGCGCCGCCACATGTCCGGACCGATCGCCGTCAGGCCGCCATCGACCACGAGCGCTTCGCCTGTCACGAAACCCGCGTCTGCGCTCGCCAGAAAGAGCGCCGCGCCGGCGATATGTTCACCTTTGCCATGTTCGGGCCACGGTTGAAACGTCGCCAGCCTTTTCGCCGCTTCTTCAGGATTTCCTTGATCAGTTAACCCCGTCAAAATACCACCCGGGCAGATGGCGTTCACGCGAATGCGATCCGGCGCGAGCTGCACGGCGGCGGCTTTGGTGAGATTGATGACTGCGGCTTTCGCCGCTGAATAGACCAGAGGGCCTGATCCGCCGCTGAGGCCTGCGGTCGACGCCGTGTTGATAATGGCTCCGCCTTGCCCTTGTTTTCTCATCACCCGCGCTGCGTGTTTAATGCCGAAGAAAACGCCTTTGACCAGCACATCAAAAGTGTAATCCCATTCGTCTTCTTCAATATCCCACACCGGACCAATGACGCCGCCAACCCCGGCGTTGTTGAATACAATATCAAGACGACCAAAGTTCGACACCGCGCACTCGATCATAGCTTGCACATCAGCTTCTTTGGCTACGTCCGTGCGGATGAAGCGGATGGCGTCACCCTGCCCGCGATTCGTCGCCAGCGCGACGGTATTCTTGCCGTTCTGCTCGTTGTAATCCGCTACGACGACCCGCGCGCCCTCGTCGAGAAATCGCAATGCGGTTGCCTGTCCCATGCCGCTGGCGCCGCCAGTAATAACCGCTACTTTGTCTTTGAGCCTCATCGGTTTTCCTCCTTCGTTTCTTTGCTCCGCGTCCACGAAGCGTATGACCTCGTATCGCATCTACTAAAGAATCGCCAGGGCTCTCTTTATACTCAACGCCGATGCAGAGATTTTGGCGCAGCGCGTATACAGAGTCGCCCAGTTCTCGGCTGCTCTGTGGCAGTGTGCTGATACGTCCGCGCTTTGCAAAGCGACGACATGTCGCCGCACTCCAAAAAGGATTTTCCTACAGCGAGGGAAGCGAGACGGTTGACAGCAAGGCGACGCAGGCAGAATAATCCAGCCCATGAAGGACCCCACCAGCAGCCTGGTGCAGGTGGAACAGCGGCGGCTCGCCGCCATTATGTTCACCGATGACTCTGGCGGCAGTCTACAGCGAATTAGGCAAAGACGCCGAAGCGCAAGCCGAGGCGGCGGAGGTAATGCGAATGAATCCCCAGTTCTCGCTGGAGGTTCACAAAGAGCGAGTTCCCATCAGAGAGCCGGCGATGCTAGAGCGGCATATTGGGGCGCTAAAGAAAGCGGGGCTTAAGTAAATGCGGAATGATGAATAAAGAGAGAAGTAGCTAGAGGATCAATACGCGCCCTGCGCCCAGGTAGTTCTCCCAGCAACGCACAGCTCAAAAGAGCTGAGCTTTTCAACAAAGGGGATGATCTCAGCGAAACTCACTGCACTCATAGCTGGCATCTTTTCTTCTTGTTTTTACCTTATGGCCTATTCTTTTTCCGTCCAGCATCAATACCCGTTCAACCGCGCCCAGCGGTTGCGATGCCAGGCGGCGTCGCCGAAGGTCATCTCCGCCACACGGGCGCGTTTGAGGTAAAAGCCCGCGTCGTGCTCGTCGGTCATGCCAATGCCGCCGTGCATCTGGATTCCCTCGTTCGCGGCAAGGATGTACGCATCAGAACAGCGCGCTTTGGCTAATGAGACGAGTTGCGTAAAATCCGCCGCGCCCTCGTCTGCCGCGCGCGCCGCCGCCATCGTGGCTGAACGCGCCAGTTCGATTTCCATAAAAAGCCGCGCCGCGCGATGCTTGAGCGCCTGAAATGTGCCAATCAACACGCCGAATTGCACACGGGTTTTGAGGTACGCTAGCGTCATGTCAAAAATCTGGCTCATGCCGCCGAGCATCTCGGCGCAGAGTCCCACCGTAGCGCGATCAACGGTAGACGAAAGCGCCTGAAACCCGCCGTCTACTGTCCCAATGACACTCTCTTGTCCAACTTTTACTTCATCAAGCATGACAAGAGCGACAGGGCGATTGTCCACGCGATGCTGCGGCGTCACTGTGAGTCCCGGCGTGTCTTTGGTGACAAGAAATAACGTGATGCCCTGTTGATCCTGCGGCGCACCCGCTGTACGCGCCGAAACAAGCAGCGCGTCCGCTGCAGCGCCGTCAAGCACCTGGATTTTTTCACCAGACAGCAGCCAGCCGGCGCCGCTCTTCTCAGCTTTTACCGTAACCCGGTTCAGATCGTAACGGCTGTGTGCTTCTTGATAGGCAACGGTGAGAATGTTTTCTCCCGCGGCAATGCCGGGGAGCCAGGCTTGTTTCTGCGCCGTGCTGCCTGCTCGAGTAAGCAGTGGTCCAGCCAGCAACACAGTCGAGAGAAATGGTTCTGGCGCCAGGGCGCGTCCCAAGGCCTCGAGGACAACGACGAGGTCGGCGAGACCCATGCCTGCGCCGCCGTATTCTTCGGGAATGAGAATGCCGGTCCATCCGAGTTCCGCCATCTGCCGCCACAGGTCGCGGGAGAAGCCAAGCGGATCGTTGGCGTCGCGCAACGCGCGCACGCGGCTGATAGGCGAGTGTTGGCGGACGAAATCGGCGGCGGTTTTGGCCAGCAATTCTTGATCTTCAGTGAGTACGAGCTCCACGGTGAATCTCCATCGGACGGTGAAATTTTTATTCCTTCTCCCCTTGCGGAGGAAGGTTAGGATAGGGGGAATGCTCTTCGCTGCCCCCTCACCCTGTCCCTCTCCCACGAGGGGAGAGGGAACCCTTCGCCAGAGGTCAGTAAGGCAATGCCTTAATCCGGCAATCCCAACACGCGCTTGGCGATGATGTTGAGCTGAATTTCGCTGGTGCCGCCTTCGATGGTGTTGCCGCGCGAGCGCAGCCAGTCACGCGTGAGTGTGAGTTCACGTTCAGTGAATCCAGGACCTTCCCAACCCAGCGACTGCGGTCCGGCAATGGAGAGCAGCAGTTCTTGACGGCGTTGATTCAACTCGGTGCCGTAAATTTTAAACATGGAGCTTTCCGGGCCGGGCGGGCGGCCTGCTTTCGCCGCATCCCGCGAACGATCGGTGGTGAGCTTAAACGCCAGTGCATCCATCTCGAATTGCGCAAGACGTTGCCGCAGCGATTCATCGGCTAAACGCTCGCCGTCGAAATCTACATACTCACGCGCCCAGTCGCGCATGGTGCGCCTTTTTCCTCCGCCGCCGAACGCGGAGGCGATCATCGTGCGCTCGTGATTCAATAACGCCTTGGCGACCGTCCAACCTTCATTGACTTTGCCGACAACGTTTTTCACCGGAACAAGCACGTCCGTGAAGGAGGTCTCACAAAACGGAGAAGAGCCGCTGATCAATTTGATCGGTCTGACCTCAACACCCGGCGTCTCCATATCCACTAAGATGAAAGTGATCCCTTCTTGTTTTTTGGCGCTGGGGTCCGTGCGCACGAGCATGAACATCCAGTCTGAATAATTAGCGTAGGAGGTCCAGATCTTTTGCCCGTTGAGGACATAGTAGTCTCCTTGCAGCACCGCTTTTGTCTGTAAGGAGGCGAGGTCGCTGCCGGACCCAGGTTCGGAGTACCCCTGACACCAGCGAATCTGTCCGCGCACGATTTTCGGGATATGCTCGCGCTTTTGTTCTTCTGTGCCGTACTGGAGAAGGACTGGACCGATCATAGTCAGACCAAACCCCGACAACGGCTCGGGCAATTTGAGCGCCGCCATTTCCTCACGAAGAATCTTGGCTTCGGCTTTCGATAAACCGCCGCCACCGTACTGGGTCGGCCACTCTGGCGCGGTCCAGCCGCGCTCCGCCATTACCTCAAGCCAACGCTTCATATCGGGATTGGGGTACGTCGCTCGTCGTCCGCCCCAGTTGCCTTCACCGAGCGCGAGCGTAAGTCCGCGCACGCCAACCGGCGAGTTTTCCAGCAACCATTTGCGAGTTTCCGCGCGAAAGTGTTCAAGATCGGCCATGGGTCTTCCCTCCTGAGAACAGGATGCTAGTGCTTTGTCCCTCAAAGTCATCCAGACAGACTACCAGCGTATCCTTTACCTAGCGAAGCTGCGCAAGTCTTTCTAGTGCGCTGAAACGAAAAAAAGGGAGCCTGGCGAGGCTCCCTTCAATACCGTTGAGCCAGAAAATTCGGCAGTCAGCTCTTAGTAGTCGTTTGGGCTTGAATGAGCGCAATGAGCTTGTCTACACTATTTCGGCGCTCAAGAATAACTGCGAGCCGCTCTAGCTCTATGGGATCGCACGCAACATCGAGAAAGGGCTTGAGTCCATGAAGGACTTGACTGCCAAGGAAGCTGAGTGAACCTAGCGATTCAAGAAACAGGACGGCGGGAGCCGCCATGCCGCGCCGCAGGATGAGACCCGCCACTTTATCAAGCAGGGCAAGCTCCTCAGTGGAAAACTGAGCGCGTTGCGGTTCAAGGGCGAAGGCATGAGCCAATTGTTGACGTAGTCTTTTCCAGGAAAGCACGAGCTCTTATATCGCAGATTTATTGACCCTGAGCAAGGCGTTTATCTTGTATCTTAAATTAATGTCAGACAGAGAAAACCTCTCTCTTCTCTCGGTCGCCAATTTTGTTCGGCAGTCGTGGAATAACGGGTTCACCTCGCTCATTCCAGCCTACAAGCGCGTAACCTTGCGCTGTTCTACACTTTCTGCTGTCTGCGCCGCCGGATCATACAGAAAACACTTCACCGAGTGCGTCTCTGATTGCTCATAGGCCGGGGGGTACTGCTCACGGCAGCGGGGCATCACATACGGACAGCGCGTGTGGAAGTGGCAACCGCTCGGTGGGTTGAGAGGAGAAGGAACATCACCAGTTAGGAGAATACGTCTCGTGCGGACGGTCGGATCAGGAATTGGGTTGGCCGACATTAACGCCATGGTGTATGGATGGCGGGGATTACGAAACAGCTCATCCACCGGCGCCACCTCGACCAGCCTCCCCAGGTACATCACCGCAACCCGGTCAGCGATATGCTCAACGACATTGAGGTCGTGGGAGATGAAGAGGTAAGAGAGTCCAAACTCCTGCTGCAGGTCTTGCAGCAAGTTCAAGATCTGCGCCTGGATTGACACGTCCAAGGCCGACACTGGTTCGTCACAGACAATAAATTGCGGGTTCAACGCCAGGGCCCGAGCAATGCCAATGCGCTGGCGTTGTCCGCCGGAAAACTCGTGAGGATAGCGAGACTCGTAGCTCGGCGACAGCCCAACGCGGTCGAGCAGGGCGTGCACCCGGCGGTCCAACTCTGCTCCTTTCACCAGTCCGTGTACCCGCAAGGGTTCGCCGATCATGTCGCCGACCGTCATTCGCGGATTCAGAGAGCTATACGGATCCTGAAAGATCATTTGCATTCGACGACGCGCCTGGCGCAATCGTGCGGCGTTCATTTTGAGCAAGTCTTCACCGGCAAAGCGCACTTCACCAGCAGTGGGCTCAATCAGACGGAGAATGGCGCGCCCCACTGTGGTCTTGCCACACCCCGATTCGCCGACTAATCCCACGGTTTCTCCCGGGTATACCGTGAAAGAGACATCGTCTACCGCTTTTACCCATGCCGAGATACGGGAGAACACACCACTCCGCACCGGGAAATATTTTTTGAGATTTCGCACTTCGACGAGCGGCGTCCCAGAAGTCGGGGATTGAGTAGTAGCGGTGAGGTCTTGGCGTTGCATCTGGGTCACGGTCCTCTCACTGCCCCACTTCTCCAGGCCTCTGATCCTGTTCATACAGCCAGCAGGCCACCACATGGCCGGGCTCGACTTCTTTCAGCGGGGGCTGATAGTCCCGGTAGCCCTCACGCTCCTCGGGACAGCGCGGCGCAAAAGCACAACCCTTCGGGTACTGCAGCGGAGAAGGCACGGAACCTGGAATCGAGGCGAGACGTTCCATGCGATGTCCAGGACGAGGCAGTGACTTGAGCAGGGCCTGAGTATAAGGATGGAGCGGATTCTTGAACACCACGCCAACTTCAGCCTGTTCTACAATTTTGCCGGCGTACATCACTTGCACGTCTCTGGCAAACTGCGCCACGACGCCGAGATTATGCGTAATCAAGAGAATAGCCATCCGCATCTCTTCCTGCAGGGCTTGCAACAGATCGAGAATTTGCGCCTGGATCGTGACATCCAACGCCGTCGTCGGCTCATCGGCAATGAGCAGGTCAGGTTCACATGCGAGCGCCATGGCGATCATGACGCGCTGCTTCATCCCGCCGGACAGCTCGTGCGGATACTGATCGATCCGTTGACCTGGTGAAGCAATGCCCACCTTCTCAAGCAGGCCGAGCACTTCGGCGCGCGCCCGCCGTCCGGTAAGACCTCGATGAATGTTCAGGACCTCACCGATCTGATCACCAATAGTGAAGACCGGGTTCAGTGAAGTCATTGGTTCCTGGAAAATCATGCCGATTTCTTTGCCGCGGATCGTGCGCATTTCCGGTTCCGACAGTGCGGCTAAATCTCTACCCTTGAACCATATCTGGCCGCTGGTAATGCGGCCAGGCGGATCGATCAAGCGCATGATCGCGAGAGCAACCGTGGATTTCCCGCAACCGGATTCTCCGACTAGCGCCAGGGTCTGGCCAGCTGCAATGCTCAGACTGACGTCCCGCACTGCCTGGATCTCCCCTTTCTCTGTAAAGAACGAAACCCAGAGATTATGAATAGTTAAGAGTGGTGTGGCGTGAGAGGCCACTTAACGCCTCCGCAGCTTAGGATTCAGCGCTTCACGCAATCCTTCGCCAACAAGATTAAAGGCAAGAACGACAACCAGAATGGCCAGACCGGGAATAAAGAACAACCACGGCGCGTCGAAGATAAAATCCTTGCCGTCGGCAAGAATATTCCCCCAGGTCGCATAGGGGGGGCGAACGCCAAACCCAAGGAAACTCAGCGCTGACTCCGTCAGAATGGCGGACGCCACGCCAATGGTCGCGGACACTAACACGGGCGCAATCGCGTTGGGAACCATATGACGGAAGATGATGCGTCGTTCCGGAAGACCGAGCGCTTGCGCCGCCACGACAAAATCTTGTTCACGCAAAGCAAGGAATTCCGCGCGCACGAATCGCGCAGTGCCCTCCCAACTTGTCAACCCGATCACAATCATAATGTTATAAATACTCGGAGGAAGGAGCGCCACCACCGTCAAGATGAGAAAAAATGTCGGAAAACATAACATGACATCGGTAAAGCGCATGATCAGCGTATCAACGGTGATAAAGCCAAGTTTGACGGTTCCATAAAAGCCGGCGATCCCTCCCAAAACGATGCCGATGAACACGGAAATTCCCACGGCAATGAACCCGATCGATAAAGAAACAAACGACCCCTGTAACATGCGGGCGAACACATCACGTCCCAACTCATCAGTGCCAAGGAGATACAGATCTAACAGCGGTCGGTCCGCAGCCGCAATCTGCGCGGAAGCGGAAGACATGGGTGGTTGAAATTTATCGGGAAGCCGTACGGTAGTCGGATCGAACACGATCATCCATTCGGTCAACACTTTCCCAGCGATAGCCGCCGCTAACAGGATGCCGAGCACCACCAACCCAAGCGTCGCTAAGCGATCTTTGCGAAAGATCCGCCAAAATTCTTCCAGCGGCGTTTCTGGAGCGGGCAGCTCGGCTAGAGATTCCGTCAGGACGGCGGTGGGTCTTACGTCGGCCATACTTATTGTAACCGTATCCTCGGATCAACGAAGGCGTAGAGAATGTCCGACACCAGGGTGCCGGTCAGAGTTAGAACCCCGGCGATAAAATTCAGCGTTAAAATCACGGGGAAATCGCGCGCCAGAATCGCCTCGTATCCTAACCGGCCAAGACCAGGCCAGGCGAAGATCTGCTCGAAAATGACCGAGCCGCCGATGAGGCCCGGGAGGAGAAAGCCGAACATCGTCACGAATGGCAACAGCGCGTTGCGCAGCGCGTGGCGATAGATAACGGTGTCCTCCGAGAGCCCTTTTGCGCGCGCCGTGCGCACGTAGTCTTGCCCGATCACCTCTAACATCTGAGAGCGCACATAGCGTGAGAGCACCGCAATGCCCGCCACCGCCGCCATCAGAGAGGGAATCACCAGGTGCCACAAACGGTCCATCCAGCGGAACAGCGGCTGCGCATTCTCCATCCCAAACGTTTTCATGCCAATAACCGGGACGTGCAGGGTGTTCACTACCCACAGAATCATCAAATACGACAGAAAAAACCCCGGGATAGAAATTAGCGTGTACGCCAAAAACGTTGTCGTCCGATCATAGATAGACCCTCGCCGGATCGCCGCATAGATGCCGGTAGGAAAAGATAAACTCCAGATAATTAGCGTCTCGCAAATAAAAAGCGGCAGTGAATTGAGAAACCGTTGCCAGATTTTTGGCAGGACCGGTTGACTATCCTTGAACGACTTCAATTCGCCCGTCATCAGGTCGCGCACCCAGTAGACATACTGCAGATGCAAGGGCTCATCGAGGTGAAAGGCGGCGCGGATGCGTGCAATGTCCTCCGGCTTCATCCGCGGGTTTGAAGGATCAACCTCGCTGGGTCTCCCTGGCGCCAGATGCACGACCGAATGCGCCAGGATTGAGACCAACACCAGAAGCAGCAAGCGTTGCAGAATATTACGAATGATAAAGGCCCACATAACCAGAGAAGACCACAGGAACGAAGACTGAGGAAGAAGGGCGAGAGCTTTGCCTCTGCGGCTCAATATGCTCTCCATCAGACTTCGTTGCTAAAATTCCGGCGTAAACGCCAGCTTCCTCCATTTGTTAAAATAAAACGAGATATTCCCGCCCTTCGTCGGATAGATCTTCACATACCGTTCACTGCCATCCGGATGGTGTTCTACAATGACAATCTTTTTATCAAGCACGCGGGTCACCAGTGGCGTATAGAGAAACGTGTAGGGTTGATCTTCAGCGATGACGCGGTGCAGGCGATGCGCCAGTTCAACCTGACGGTCTGGATCATACTCCTGGCGCAGGCGCACGATCAGTTCATCGGCCTCGGGATTGTTATAGGCGACATGGTTCAACTGTTGTGGTCCGGACTGACTCGAGTGAAACACCTGGTACAGATCAGGGTCCGTCAGGGGCGTCGTCCATCCCAGCACGACCGCGTCAAACGAACCATTCTCGACAAAATCTTCAAGAAACACCGCCCATTCAAAAGCCTGGGTATTGCACTTGATCCCGATTTTCCTCCAGGCGTTTTGCGCCACCGTCATGATATTTTTCCGTTGGGGATTGCCGTTATTGGTGATAAGATTGAATTCAAATACCTTCCCGTCCTTTTCCAACCAGCCCTCAGCATTAGGTTTCCAACCAGCCTCTGCTAATAACCGACGCGCACCCTCGGGGTCATAGGGCAACGGAGGGACAGATTGATCATACCACACGGTTTCCTTCGGCAAGGGTCCGGTGACCCGCTCCCCTTCTCCGTACAACAGATACTGGATGATCTCATTCACATCGAGGGCCATGCCCAGAGCCCGCCGCACCCGTTTATCTGCGAAGAGGGGCTTACGCATGTTGTACCCGATATAGGCATACATGGCGCCAGGACTGGAGAATGACTGGTAGGAATCGTCATGTTTATAGCGGGCGACCTGGTGTGGGAGCACGCCATAGTAATCAATCGCGCCAGTGCGGAATTCTACTTCTTGCGTCAAATTGTCAGGGATGACCCGCATGTAATAGTCTTCGTACTCAGGCGGCCCCTCCCAATAATCGTTATTGCGTTGCAGATGAATAAACTCGTCGCCTTGCCATTCGACAAAGCGAAACGGGCCGGCCCCGATGGGGTGACGGTTAAACCGGCTATCGCGCATGCCAAAGGCGGCTCTTGCGGTCTCCGAGAGACCACGAGCGTCCATTTCCTTTTGCAACGCCTGCTCGTTGAGGAGATGTTCGGGGAGAATACCCATGGTCCACGCCGTGATTGCAGGGGAGTAGAGACGTTTGTAAGTCACCCGCACGGTGTAAGGATCCAGGATCTCAAGATGCTTGATCGGCTCAAAGTCCGAAGCGCGCGGGGACAGATTTTTGGGGTTCATGATCGATTCGTACGTAAATTTGACGTCTCGCGCAGTGAACTCCTGTCCGTCATGGAACCGCACCCCGCGACGGAGGTTGAAGAGAATCACAGGGTTGTGTTCAGCCACCGGTAGCAGCTCGGGGAACTGAGGGCGAAGCCGCTCGAGCGCGGTCTGGTCGGATATCTGAATGTGTTGCTCGTAGGGAAAATCTTTCAGATACTGCTCCCCCAAAATTGGCTGCAAGCGCTCAAAGAAGTCTTGATCCACTCGGCTCAGGGAGAAAGCCAACCGCTCAGGCGCTTCAATCGTCACTGCAAACCGAGAGGGAACCGGCCGGCCGGAGGCGTCCTTTTCCGTAATGGTGATCGTTTCCGTGCGACGTTCCGGAGGCAGTAAATCAATCGATAAGAGAGCGCCTTGCAATTCCGCCAGTTGGCCATGCTGCAGGGCCTGGGTAATGCGCCGGACGAGTTCAGCTCCGGTAACGGCTGTTCCGTCCGGTAGGCGCTTTTGGGAATTCACTAGGAGATAGGCGTTCTCGGTAATGCGCCACTTCGTCGCTAAGCGACCACGCAGATTAAGGTTCTCATCCAAATCGAGAAGCCCTTCGAAGACGTACCCAGTAATCCCGCTGCTTGCAGCATCAGCATTCAGGATGGGATTGAGGATCTTGGCGTCTGCAATTGACCCCTCAATGTAGGTGCGGAGACGATGCGGATTGCCGGCTGTCTGATGCGTATAGGTCGGCGCCCAGAAATACGACTGTAGAAGCAACGCTATCAACACAAGAGGGACAGCAATCAACAGACGTTTCAGTTTCATTGATCTGAGTTCTGTATCGCAAATTTATATGGTAGGGGCAATCCCAGTCTCAGTGCCGAGTACCGACTGCTGAGTAATGAGCGTGAGAAGCGATGCTACCAGTCCCTGACTCAGGACTCAGGACTCGTTACTCAGCACTATTTGGCTGCCAGCTGCACACGGCTGGCTTCTGTGCTAAAGCCCTAACAAAGCGAGGGAGAGCCTATGACGGACATCTACGATATCATCGTGATCGGCGGAGGGGCTGCGGGCTTCACAGCCGGCATGTACGCCGCGCGCGACCGACAACGAGCGTTGCTTATCGAAAAATTCTCAGCCGGCGGACAGGTGCTCAATTGTGAGCACATCGAAAACTTCCCTGGTTTTCCAGAAGGCGTGGCTGGATATTCATTTGGTCCTATGCTCCAGCAACAAGCGATGAACATGGGATTGGAGATGAAACTCGCGGAGGTACAATCGCTGCAACTCGATGGCGGCGTAAAAGTGTTGCAGACTGATGACGGCGAACTGCGCGCCAGGGCGGTGATTATCGCGACGGGTTCAAGCTTCACTAAACTCAATATTCCTGGGGAAGAAGAGTTTCTGGGAAATGGCGTCTCGCATTGTGCTTCATGCGACGGCGCGTTTTTTATGGACCAGCCCGTTGCTGTGGTGGGAGGAGGCGACGCCGCGCTTGATGAAGGATTGCATCTGACACAGTATGCGTCGCAAGTGACAATCATTCACCGTCGCGAGGAACTGCGCGCCTGCCAGTTGTTGCAAGAACGCGCCCAATCCACCGATAAAATCGCCTTCCGCTGGAATACCATTGTACGCGCCATCGAAGGAGAAGGAACGGTCCAGCGTGTACAACTGGAAGATGTGAACACTGGAGAGCGATCGTACATGGATGTTGCTGGCGTTTTTCTCTTCGTCGGCCTTACGCCGAATACCCAGTTTCTCAATGGCCTTGTGCCATTAAATGATCGTGGTCAGATTCTCACCGATGTATGGATGCGCACGCCAGTGCCTGGGGTGCTCGCGGCTGGTGATGTGCGTCATGCTTCAGCGCGGCAGCTTGTCACCTCGGCTGGAGATGGAGCTACAGCGGCGCTGGCGGCGATTCACTATCTGCGAACCGGGGAATGGGGGAGCTGAAACCTGAGGTGTGATTCGTGTTCCGTGAAGGGGAAGCTATGTGTAGGCGCGCGAAATGGATCACGCCTCACGGAACACGCTCTCTCCGTGCGCATAAAGTCCGGGGAGATTTTCACCCTCGTTTTTGCCAATACGGTTCATTATTCAGCGCCGGCTCGGTTTCCGCCAACTGAAACAGCAGGCCGCAGCCGCTTGTGGGCGAGATGAAGGCTTCGGTGATGCGATTGCCCTCTTCACGTTTGTCGACGATCCGCAAGCCCTGTTCTTCGAGCACAGACGCCTTTTCCTTGAGATCCGGCGTTTGCAAGGTTAGGTGATGCACGCCTTCACCGCGTTTCTCTAAAAACTTGGCGACGAAGTTGTTAGGGTCGGTAGCTTCAAGGAGTTCAATCGTCAGCTCATGTAAATCAAACACGGCGTAAAGAAAACCGCCGCCGCGTCCCTCTTTGAGGTAACGGAACTTCGCGCCAAGCGCGTTTTCAAAAAACGTGCGGGCTTTTTCAATGCTGTGGACAGCAAAAGCAATATGATCGAGGCGCCCAATCGGCTCGGCCATGCGCAGTCTCCTTTTCCTGTGAGGCGTTGTAGCGTGTTTCAGCGGGGAAGTGCAAGGTTCCACCTTACAGGCTCTCCGCCCCTTTAACCTCTGGCGCATGGGCGCCATAATAACGGCGGAGGAGCCTTTTTATGTCAACCGGACAAACTTTAACGGCGGGACCGACCCCAAGCCGTTTATCTATATGGTTTGAAGCCACACGCGCATATTCTTTCACGGCCTCTCTCACGCCAGTATTGATCGGATCTGTTCTGGCGCTCCTCGATGGTCCGTTTTCTCTTAGTCGGTTTTTGCTGGCGCTCATCGGTTCGTTGTTCATTCATATCGGGACGAACATGATCAATGACTACTACGATCATCTGAGTGGCGTTGATACGCTTGAGTCCAAAAGCGGCAGCCAGGTGATCCAGCGCGGCCTGCTCACACCCGGGGAGATGTACTGGGGTGGAATTGTGAGCTTTGCGATTGGCGGTATCTGTGGGTTAGTCCTGGTGGCGCTGTGTGGCTGGCCGATTCTCGCTCTGGGCGTCGCCAGCATTCTCGCTGGATACTTCTATACGGCAAAGCCGTTGCCGCTGGCGTACAAAGCGTTAGGTGAGGCGACCGTATTTGTCTTCATGGGGCCGGTGATCGTGGTCGGCGCGTACTACGTACAGCGAGAAGCCTTAGCCCTCACGCCCTTCTTCATTTCCCTGCCAGTGGGTTGCCTGGTCGCATCTATCCTTCATACCAATAATATTCGCGACCTCAATTGTGACGTTGAACATGGCAAACATACGCTGGCGACTATGATTGGCCGACACGCGGCAAATTGGGAGTTAGCCGGCTTAGTGTATGGAGCGTACGTCATCACTGCGGGGTTGATCGCGCTTGGCTACGCGCCCTGGACGGTGGCATTGACGTTCCTGACGCTGCGCCATGGCGTTCCTGCGGTGCGCATTGCGTTTACGAAAAACACCGTAGAGGAGTTAAATGAAGCCCTGATGCATACGGTCAAGGCGCATTTAGAATATGGAGTGTTGTTGATCGTCGGACTGTTGGTCAGCCGGCTGTTTGGGTAAAAAGTTGCCCTGCCTTACCTTTGTGTCTCTCATTGACACCAGGGACGACCGGTCTTACCGTACAGAGAGAGCAACGGAGGTTTGCATTGTATGTTACGGACAACGATTCTCCTCGGCGCTTTAACGGGGATTATTATGGCGATGGGGCAGTGGCTCGGCGGGTCGCAAGGCCTGACGATCGCCTTTATTATCGCCGTCATCATGAACTTCGGTAGTTATTGGTTTTCAGATAAGATTGTGCTGGCGGCTTACGGCGCACGGCCGGTGAGCGAAGCCGAAGCGCCAATGCTCTACCGTGTCGTACATAATCTGGCGCTGAAAGCCGGGATACCGATGCCCAGGATCTATATTATTCCGCAGGACTCTCCGAATGCGTTTGCGACCGGGCGAAATCCTCAGCATGCCGCCGTCGCCGTGACGGAAGGCATTATGCGGATCATGAATGAGCGTGAGCTCACCGGGGTCCTGGCGCATGAATTAGGCCATGTGAGGAACCGCGATATTCTGATTAGTTCGATTGCCGCCACGCTTGCCGGCGTCATCGTACACGTCGCCAACATGGCGCAATGGGCAGCCATGTTCGGTATGGGAAGCCGTAGTGACGACCGCGAAGGCGGAGGCGGCGCGCTGGGGTTAATTGTTATGGCGATTCTTGCGCCTCTTGCCGCGACGATTATTCAGATGGCGATTTCCCGTACGCGCGAGTTCGAAGCTGATAGTAGCGGTGCGCGTCTTGCGGGTGACCCTTTAGCCCTGGCTTCCGCGCTGCGGAAACTCGGCATGGCCTCTGAACGCATTCCGCTCGACGCCTCGCCACAGACCGCTCATATGTTTATCGTGAACCCGCTTTCCGGCACGTCGTTCGCGCGCCTGTTCAGCACCCATCCGCCGTTGGAAGAGCGGATCGAACGATTAGAGCGGATGGCTGGCGTGCGGGCGTAAAGGATGTTTCTCTTGGTCCTTTTTCAAAGGAAAAGGGAGGTGTTGTAAGGGCAGCTCTGCGTGGCTGCCCTTTTCGTTCGCCTGCTCAGAGAATTACTTAATTGCGAGCGGATTCAACGGGCTGCCGACCGCGTGGGGGATATTGAGCGGCGGCGCCACCCAGAGAAATTCATACACGCCATCGGCGGCGCAATCCTTCGCCAGTTCCTCAAAGGTGAAAATTTCTCCTAGCGATAGTCCGAGATCGCGGATCGCGATTTGATGAAAAGGAATAAACTCGTCGTCAATTTCAGACGGCAGCCGTTCTACCGCGATGTTGTCAACTGCAATACAGGAAATCTCTTTCTTGTGAATCCATTCAAGTGTCGAGACTGACATTCCAGGTTGGGCGTGGAAATACGCTTCTTTTTCTTCGTGCGTTTTTAAGGTGTACCAGTAGGGCACCCAGCCAGTACGCACACAGAGGGCGTCGCCGCTTTTCACTTCAACTTTTTGCGCTTGTGCACAGCCATCGAGATCCGCCGGGGTAATTGGGTAATCCTTAGGCAGATGCCCCTCTCTCTCGTGGCCTTTGTAGCGCACCATGTCGAGCAGCACGCCGCGCGTGACAAACGACTGATAGAGTTTACCGATATCATTCCGAGCGGCCCCGCCATGCGCCGTCACTGCGCTGGTCGGCACATTGTTGTAGAAGCAGTTATCGTAGCCCACATGCGCAAGACTGTCCCACTGCGTGGAGCCTTGCAGATACATGGTGATGTAGTCATCATTGGCGATGGCTGACCCCGCTAACCCGACTTCTTTTACTGGCACATTGAGAATCGACATGAACCGTTGGGCCGGCGTTCGGGTAGGAAACACCGGACCGGTCTGATCAATTGGAATGCAGCAGCAAATGACCTTTCCCTTTCGCACCAGCTTTGCCGCGGCAACGATGACTTCCGGGGTAATAAAATTCGCCGTGCCTTTTTCATCTTCTTTCCCCCAACGGCCCCAATTGCTGATTTTAGGCAGCGCGTCGCGTCCAGGCATACCTTCCTCCTTCTGTTACAGTTGTTCTTTTGGCTGTTCTTATACCTGAGCGCCGGCTTCCGCGAAATGGTTACTCGCCCCGCTTCATCTCTATCTTTCCCGCGCTTGCCTTGACGCTGCCTCCGGCCTGTCATACAAGCGGGCGAGAATGTTTGTCTGGAGGAACTACCTATGCCTGGACCCTTAGCCGGAGTGAGAGTCGTCGAAGTCGCCCAGGAAATCCAAGGACCCTATGCCGGATTGTTTCTCGCTGATATGGGCGCCGACGTAATCAAGGTAGAGATGCGCGACATTGGCGATCTGAGCCGGTATATGCTCGTCAGGCTGATCGCCGGCCCAGAGGCTAAGAATGCGGATTTCAGCCACTACTTTCTGGCGATGAATCGCGGCAAGCGCAGCCTCACGCTGGATCTCAAAAAACCCGAGGCAAAGGAGATTCTCTATCGACTGCTCGACCAAGCCGACGTGCTCCTGAGCAATTATCGTCCAGGCGTGCTTGATCGGTTGGGGTTTGGTTATGAGGAACTCTGCAAACGGAACCCGCGCCTTATCTATGCCATGGGCTCATCCTGGGGGCCGAAAGGACCGTGGGCGCCACGTCCCAGTCGCGATACGCTGGCGCAAGCCGCGGGCGGCATTATGGCGAAGAACGGCATGCCGGATGATCGTCCGTTGCCGTGCGGCGCGTTGGTGGCCGATCACTCAGGCGCGCTGACGCTCATGGCGGGTATTCTTGCCGCGCTCTACGCGCGCGAAAAAACCGGTAGAGGACAGAAGGTCGATGCCTGCATTTACGGCACGGTGATCGCCATGCAGCCGATGGAGATTAATTTC
>DATLYA010000351.1:0-6419 GCA_035575235.1 Candidatus Methylomirabilota bacterium | reverse complement strand
GGAGCAGGGGAGATGAGGTTGTCATTGCGAGGAGCGCTAAGCGACGAAGCAATCTCTGTTTTCAGGCAAGGATTGCTTCGCTGCGCTCGCAATGACACCTTGTCCTTATGCCATGTGATAGGGGTTTTGTCCCATAGTCCTTTGCTACTCTTGTGACTAACCAGCCCTCGGCTGACAAACAATCGAGTGTCTTTTCTCTCCATTTTTCCGGGAAGCTTGCGAATGCAGTTTCCTGGAAAGCTTGCGAAGCCTCATTCTTTCCGCTATAAGACGCCTGCATAGTCCAGCTTGCTGTCATTAGGGGAAGGGGACGTTGATGACTTGCACTCTGCACTCGTGCCTATACGGGGGAACGGACAGGCGAGCTTTTCACTCCATCCATTGTTGCTATCCCATCGGCGGTAATTTTCGCCAGCCAGTCATGAACAGTTTGTTATTCTCTCTATACAAGAGAAAGGAGGCTGACCGCGTCACCTGACGGAGTGCTGCGCTTACACAATAGAAACGGCAGGGAAAATCGCACAGAGGGCAAACGGCAGGAACGAATAGACCTGCGAGAAGGAGGGAATATGCGATTGATGACAACCCCACACTGGAAACATGCTATCCTTGGCGCTTGCTTGGGGATTCTCAGCCTACTGACCTGGGGGACGACCACATGGGCCTCGACCCGTGTCGGCGATATGGAGTTGCAATTGTGGTATCGCACACGGAACACCTTTCATACCGATGGCGGTCGCCATTTTGACTGGGTGCAGTGGCGCAATGAGGTCTTTGGCTGGCTTGTGTATGAGAACTTGGTGAAGAACGGGAAGGTCCTTGGCCAGTATGATATTCCGCTGGTGAAGAACGCGACGTTAAACGCCCGCTACCGGTTTCGCGCCGATCCCGTTTACCTCCTTCGTGATCACTACAGAAACCTCTATGACGGGCACGAACGAAAGAGTTTTCTTTTCCCTGAAAACGGCTTTCGCGACCTCTTTCTTGACCTCGACTTCGGCGAGGTCGGACCAGGCTCCCTCGCCGCGCGCATCGGCTATCAACAGATTGTCTGGGGCGAATCGGACCTCTTCCGCTCTATTGATGTGATTAACCCATTGCGCATCGATCAGAACCAGGGCGCCGGCGAGAAATTTGACGAGTTTCGCTCGCCGATCCTTGCTCTTAAATTACTCTACAATATTGGCAACGTGGGTGACTATTTCTCCAACGTGTTTATCGAGCCCTTCTGGACGCCGCGCTACCGCACCGGTTCTTCAGATCTGCTTCTGGAGGGCGGCTATCGGTTATCTCGTCATATCAAGGGGTGTTTGGACGCCAGTAATAATCTCGTGCCATATGATCCCGTCACGTGCGCGAATCTGAGATCGTCTAACGGGCAGCGCGTGTTCGTCAACTATCGACCCGGATATATCGGCGACCGGCGCATGAAGCATCCGTGGAGCATCTTTGTTGCTGGCGACAACCCACGGAACGCTTCGGTCGATTTTGCCTGTGTCACACAGTTCTGCAGTCCGGATGTGGTAGGGGACCGGCAGTCGCTGTGGGTCAACATCAATAAAGGTCAACAGCGACACGTGCTCAACGGCTGGGGCGAACACGCAGGCGGCGTACGTATTTTTGGTTCTAGCGTCGGCGGGTTCGACTTCTCGCTCAACTATGCCTATATCTACACAGGCGAGACAGGATCATTTGATATTAATCAAATATTTGACGCAAAAGGTCCCTATGCCGGGCAGATCAACCCCAACCGGGTCTATGGTGATTTTGGCATTTTCCCCGACGGCAAAGGCGGCGTTATCCCTCCGGCTGGGGATTTTTTGCAAGGACTGCTGCGGTGTGCCTCTGATGACGGCAAGACCGGCAAGTCAAAAGGACATATTGGAGAGCCAGGGGCCCGAGGGTACAAGGCTGGGGCGACCCTGTTAGTTGGAGGCGACTTACTAGGCTATAATAATCCCGCTCGCTTCCGTAGCAACAATCCTAATGGCGCGTTGGCCGATGATGGCACGCCGTTGCCTGGCCGGCATCAGGCGACCCGTGTGCCTATCACATTCTGCGCGCCGGCCAAACACGACTTCTTACGGGCCCATGTCGCCGGCTTCACTGCTACTTACAACGACTTTGACTACACCGGTGCGATCTTTCGGTTGGAAGAGAGCTGGACATCGCGCGAGCCGATCCGGTACGCGGCGCCGGGCTTCGGTCCGAACGCAGCTCTGGGAATTAAGCCGTTTGTTATCCAGAAAGATATTGACAGGCAAACCGCGGTGTGGCGGTCAATGGTCGGGTTCGATCTTTTCCGCTCCTATAAGTTCTTCAGCTATATCCCCTTCTTGCATCGCTCCTTCTCTGAGCAGGCCTGGTTCCTGTCAGGGCAATGGTTGATGGAGAACTACTGGAATAATATCGCCAACAATTTCTGCCAAAACGTAGACAACATCGGAAATGGCATCACGGCGGAGGAGGCGGCGGCACGAACGGCGACTGGGAAGAGAACATACAGTAATCCTCGTTGCCGTCGCTACCGCTGGAACCATCTCTTTACCTTGGGCTTTGCTAACCAGGGTTTATTCGGCAGCCGGTTGGAGACCCGTAACGCGGTCGCCTTTGAGCCGCGCGATAAGCAATATCTTCTGTACTCGCAGTGGTGGTGGCGCAAAGTATTAGGCTACGACAGCATTGAGTTGTCGGCTGGCGTGGCCTGGTACCCGGGCAGCGGCCACGGTGAGAGCTGGTCAGGGATTCAACACTTCGCCGACCGCGACCAGATATGGGCGGAATTCACCTATTATCTGCTGTAAGGTGATGCGGGTGTGGGGGCGCGCTACAGCGCGCCCCTCCTCTTCATCTATCCAGTCTTCGCCTCTGTTTTGATTTCCGGAAACAGGTTCCGCTGCGGTGCGTGCGTCTTCTTCCAGACCATGACGTTGCGCGTGTATTCGACGACGAGCGTTCCATCCTGCTTGTAGCCGCGGGTGCGGACTTTGACGATGCCCCACTGCGGCTTGGATTTCGACTCGCGCTTTTCTAAAACTTCTGACTCAGAGTAGAGTGTATCGCCGGCGAAAACCGGATTGGGCAGCGTAATCTTATCCCATCCAAGATTGAATCCGTTTTCACTCACATCCGCGACGCCTAGCCCGGCGACGATGGCAAGCGTCAGGCCGCTGTTGATCAGACACTTGCCGAATTCAGTTTGCCGTCCGTACTCATTGTTGAAATGAATCTGATTGGTGTTGCATGTTAATAAAGTAAACCATATGTTGTCATTTTCGGTGACGGTTCGCCCAAGACGACATCGGTACACGTCCCCGACCTCGAAATCCTCATAAAAACGTCCTTCCCAGCCTGGTTTGATCGCCATACGTTTCCTCCTTCGTACGTATTGGCAGGCACTGTAGCATACGCAGTGGAAAAGGATGAGTGGAAAGTGAAAAGTCGAAGAGCGCATCCGCCACTCTCCGCTTTTATCTTTCCCTTTCCACTAGTTTGCCCTTTCCACTTTCCACTGCTTCTCTCCGCCCTTGATCCTTTTTTTCTCTCCCGATATGGTACCCGGGTTTCTCGGGGCAATGCGCTACGGGAAACGGCCGCGCCAGGAAGGGAGGGGCGCACCTGGAACAGGACGGAGTACGAGTGGTGGTTGGCGACGGACGGTCGGCGCGGCTGTCTTGCCTGGCCGCTTGTTTCGTCTTGTCCTTCATCTCGTAAGTTGAACCTGGCGACTCAGCACTCACTTTACTTTGCCGCCAGGGTGATAAATTGGCTGTTGCCGTCTGCGCGACGGATGAAGAGTAACAGCGGTTTGTCACTCCCAGCCTTACTGATCGCTTTTTTCACTTCAGCAACGGAAGCCACGGTGGTCTTGTTTACCTGCAGGATCACATCCCCGGCCTGCAGCCCCGCTTCCGCTGCGGGACTGTCCGGCTGTACGCTGCCGACCAGGACGCCTTCTCCGTCTTGGAATCCCAGCTGCTCGCGTTCATCCGGCCGCAAGTCGCGTAGTGCAAGACCCCATTTGCCTTTCTGTGCAGCGTCTTCCACAGCCGCGTCCACACGTTCTTGCTCGGCGAGTTTGGCGATCGTGACTGCAACCATTTTGGTTTTGCCGTTGCGGATCACTTCTACGGGAACGGTTTTGCCTACCGGCGTGCTCGCGACAAGGCCAGGCAAAGCGGTAGAGTCCTTTATCTCTTTATCGTTGTAGCGGACAATCAGGTCTCCCCGTTCGAGGCCGGCTTTGGCGGCCGGGCTTTTGGCTGTAACATCAGCAATCAGAGCCCCTTGCGCGTTCTCCACGCCGAGCGATGTGGCGAGTTCCGGGGTCATCGGTTGGATCGTTACGCCTAACCAACCGCGTGTGACACTGCCAGTGGTTTCCAGTTCAGGCAACAGCTGTTTCGCCAGGTTGATCGGAATGGCGAACCCGATGCCAATATTGCCGCCGGTCTGGCTGTAAATCGCGCTATTGATGCCGACGACCTCGCCACGGTCATTGAACAGCGGCCCGCCAGAGTTTCCTGGATTAATCGAAGCGTCAGTCTGAATGAAATTATCGTACGGCCCGCCGATGACCCGGCCCTTGGCGCTCACGATGCCAGCCGTAACGGTATTACTGAGCCCAAAGGGGTTGCCGATAGCCATGACCCAATCCCCAACCTGTAAGGCATCTGAATCTCCAAGGGGCGCGACCGGCAGGTCTCCTTTGGTTTCAATTTTCAATACAGCTAAATCAGTTTTGGGATCACGCCCAAGCACTTTAGCAGGGTATTCTCGTTTGTCTGAGAGAGTAACGGTGATTTCCCTGGCGGCTTCGACAACATGGTTGTTAGTTAAGATGACGCCGTCTTTACGAATGATAAAGCCAGAACCAGACCCTCGGCGTCTGAAGCCGCCAGGAGGCGGCGTGGGCGGACGAAAACCGGGGAAAGGAAAAGGCAGATCTTCTCCGAACGGACCCGGAGGAAAACCGAATCCTGGCTCGCTTTGCGCTGCTTTGTCAACAGAGACGGATTTAATATACACCACTGCCGGCGACGCCTGAGCGGCCAGACTGGCGAATGAGGGGAGGACGCGTCCAGACGGCGTAGTGACGGCGGCTGGCGCGTGCTCTGGAGACTCCGCCTGCACGCGGTCTACTTGCGTCATGCGGCCAAAGGTAAATCCTCCGATTGCCAAAGACGCGGCGACGGCGCTGGTCAAGGCTTTCTTCGTCGTGCTCATTATCTTCTCCTCCTACACAAGGTTTCATTCTGTATATACGGACAACATAACGCACGCATATGAGAAGGAGATGAAAAGAAGATGAGAATGTTCTCATAGAAGTTTCTTTCCCCTCCTGACAGGCTTGCACCAGAAAAGATACACTTTCGCCATGAGCAACGGGCCATGGTTGCGGGTGGCGTTTTTCACGACGGAGGCGGGCGGGGAGCCAGTGCGAGAGTGGATTAAGTCTCTTTCGCGAGAAGAACAATACATCATCGGCTCTGATCTGCTCGCCGTGCAATACGCCTGGCCCATCGGCATGCCGCTCGTCCGCAAGCTCCAGGAGGATTTATGGGAAATGCGCTCAACGCTCGGCAACAGGATCGCACGGATACTGTTCACCGGGTCCGGCTCCGCACTGGTTCCCCTGCACGGGTTCAGCAAAAAATCACAAAGGACGCCGAAAGAAGACCGCGACCTGGCCAGGCGACGACTGCGCGAACTGAAAAGGCGCACGGGTTGAACCCTGCCCATCTTGGCAGCGACTTTGAAGACTTCTTGAAAGAAGAGGGCTCTTTGAAACCGTGCACGCCTTGGCCATGAAGAAAGTGACCGCCTACAAACTGCTGGAACTGATGCGCCAGAAACGCGTCACGAAAGACGCTCTGGCCAAACGCCTGAAGACGAGTCGCGCGTCTCTGGATCGGCTGTTAGATCCGAACAATCCATCTGGCGCGCTCTCGACTTTGAGCAAGGCGGCATCGGCCTTGGGATGCACCTTGCGAGTAGAGTTGACCGAAGGAAAGCCGTAACCTGCGCTTTCCACTGTGGAAGCGAAAGGCTCACGACGACATCAGAGATTAACTTAATAAATACGATTTTGTTTGTCAAATTTCATCAGGCACATGAATCAGCCTGTAGTCGGCGCGATGACAGGCAGCGTCACACGAAAACAGCTCCCTTGGCCAGAATTGCTTTCTACTGTGATTTGTCCATGGTGGACAAGCGCGATCGAGCGCGCCAGGGCGAGGCCGAGCCCTACGCCGCCACGACTCCGCGCCTGATCGCTGCGGTAAAAACGGTCAAAAATGCGTTTTTGCTCCTCCGGTGTAACGCCTTGACCGGTATCACTCACCTCAAGTGAAGCTTCTTTTTCGTTGCTTGTCAAAGTAATAGTGACCACGCCGCCTGAAGGGGTATATTTGACGGCG
>DATLYA010000350.1:0-15404 GCA_035575235.1 Candidatus Methylomirabilota bacterium | reverse complement strand
GGGATAAGCCGCCAGGCCTACAAGGCCATTGGCGGACAGTCGGATTTTCAGCAGGAGTTTGAACGGGTCAACACGTTCCGGCCAGAGCGCCTTGCCCGGTTACGCCGCCTGCTCATCCTCGGGGATAAAGGCGACCCGGTTGCGCCCGAGGCGGCCTGCGAACACTTTGCCCGCGGGGTCAAGGACAGTGTAGTACGCATGGTCTACAATGAGGGACGTCACCACACAATCGGCAAAGATGCGCTCCAGCGGTATGCGGCGCCTTTTTTACAGAATCACTCTGTCCCTTTTGCCGATTAGGGCAACTGCTTGATGACCGGGCTTTCACCTGGCTTCAGCTGAGCGGCGGCAAGTCAGGGGTGCTTCTTCGCCGGACCGTTTCTCACCGGGACCCCAGCGGGCAAAACCCTCGACTCTGTCACTGCCTGGATTGATTATAAGTATGAAGTACAAGAGAGAAGACGCGACTCTAATCCGGTGACCTGGACGCGACGCCTGCAAATGCGGTAGATGGAAGAGACCTCTCTTCTGTAGCGAAGCAGTAGAACTTCTATGCAAGAGCTAGCGCCTTCTCTGAGCGTCCTCACTGCGATGATTACGCCAGCTGTACTCATCTCGGCCTGCGGCACGCTGATTTTCTCGACCGCCACCCGGCTCGCGCGTATTGTCGACCGGGTGCGCGAGTTGAGCCGGGTGATGGAGCGCCTCTGCACGGATGAAGAGATCAATTTTGCCGCCGAGCGTCGCGCCGAGACCGAGCGGCAACTCGCCGCTCATGCCCAGCGCAGTCGCCTGATTCAGCGGGCGCTGACCAGCTTCTACCTCTCCTTAGGCTTCTTTGTCGCCGCCACGGTGAGCATTGGGCTGGTCGTTCTGCTAAATCATTGGCAATGGTTGCCGAGCTTGCTGGGAATTGTGGGAACGGTTGTGCTCTTCTACGGCTGTATGTTGCTGGTTGCGGAGACGCGACTGGCGCTGCGGTCGGTCAATGAAGAGATGCAGTTTATCCTGACCTTGCCTGGCCGATATCATACGCGCGCGGACAGAGTCTACAAATGAACGTCGCAAGCAGCGTCCTACGCGTACGAAGACGACGTAATCCCCAGCTTGCGCATTTTGGATTGGAGGGTCGTGCGCTTCATACCCAGACGCGCAGCAGCGCCTCGGGGCCCGCCTACGACGCCTTTCGTCTCGCGTAAGACCTGCACGATATGCTCGCGTTCCGCTTCCACGAGCGTTAACGTCTGACTGACCGGTTCTTTCGTTGGTGTCTTGAGTTCAGTCAGTGGCGCTTGGAGAACAGGTCCAGGCGAAAGAATCACTGCGCGCTCGATGAAATTCTCCAACTCGCGGACGTTGCCTGGCCACGAATAACGGGAGAGCGCGGTGATCGTTTCGGTCGGGATAGTTTCAATGCGCTTGTTCATGCGCCGCGCATACTTTTGCGTGAAGTAGCGCACCAGCGGAAGAATATCCTGCGATCGTTCGCGCAGCGGCGGCAGCAGCAAGGGAAACACATTGAGCCGATAGTACAAATCGCTACGAAATTCTTTGTTCGCCGCCATCTGAGCAAGGTCGCGATTGGTCGCGGCGATCAGCCGCACATCTACGCGGATCGTGCGCGTGCCGCCGAGGCGCTCAAATTCCTGCTCTTGCAGCACGCGCAAGAGCTTGGGTTGGAGCTCAAGGGGGATATCGCCGACTTCATCGAGAAATAAGGTGCCGCGATGCGCCAACTCAAAGCGACCGATCTTTTGCGCGATGGCCCCAGTAAACGCGCCGCGTTCGTGACCAAATAATTCGCTTTCCAGCAGGCCGGTAGGAATGGCCGCACAGTTCAGCTTGACGAAGGTGTGCTCTCGGCGTGCGCTCAAATTGTGGACTGCGCGAGCAATGAGTTCCTTGCCCGTGCCAGTTTCCCCCAGAATCAATACGGCGGAACCGGTCGGCGCAACGATTTCCACTTGCTTGAGCACGCGTTTCAGCCCCGGGCTCTCACCGATGATCTCATCGAAGTGGTAGGCGGTGCGAATCTCGTCTTCGAGATAGAGCTTCTCCTCGGAAAGTTTATCCTTTAACGCCGCGATCTCGCGAAACGCCAGTGCGTTCTCCACCGCGATGGCGATCTGATTGGCGACCTGATTGAGAAACTCAAGATCCTCCTGCGTGAACGCGTGCTCGCGCAGACTGCCAAGAATCAACGTGCCCAATACCCGATTGCGCGTCATGAGCGGCAGCACGCAGCCTGAGCGAATGCCTTCCGCGTAATGCCGTTGCGTCAGATCGGATTGGAAACGTTGTAAATCCTCGGTCGTGACCAGCTTCGGTTGCCGTGAGGTAAATACGGCCCCGGAAATCGAGCTATCCAAGGGGGCTACTAAGTTTTCTTGGATCAAGCCTTTGCTGCCGGGAAAGTCGAGCGCATAGAGACGCAGTTGGCTCGTTTCCGTATCGTACAAGGTCAGACTCGTGCATTCATGCTGCAACACCCGCCGTAAGCATGAGGAGATCGCCGTGAGCAGGTCATGCAGATCGAGCGTGGACACCACTGCGTTGTTAATATCAAGCAATAAGCGAAGACGATCACGCTCTCGCGTCAACTGTTGCTGTGCGACGTGCGCCTCTTGCGCGTACAACACGTTGCTGACGGCGATGGCGACTTGATCGGCGACTTGTTGCAGAAACGTGAGGTTGTTTTCTCCATACATGTCTGGATGCACACTGCCGAAGCCCATGGCCCCTAGTCGCCGCTGCGGCGTGGTCAACGGCACCCAGCAGCACGATTGGATGCCATGCTCCCGCACGAAGCCTAACAAATCGGCAAAACGCTCCTCACGTTTCACATCTCGCACAAGGAGCGGCTGTTGCATCTGCCACACCCAGCCTCCGGGAGATTTATCAATCGGCCACTCCATGTTCAGCGGCGCCTTGTGCTTCCCCGCCGTCTCTAACACATGCAGCCGCATGACGTTCCGCACTGGATCATGCAGAATCAGATCAACAAAATTGAATCGAACGACGCGGGGAAGATGCTGGGCGAGATCATGAAAGAGCGCGGCGAGGTCGTGATGCATCGAGATGGACTCCGCGACCGCAAGCAGAGTTTGGTACTGTTGAATCATCACGCCAATTGCTTGCTGTTGAGATGCGCCGTCACTCATACGACTCACCCTCTCTTCATCCTGACGAATCTGCCAGCCTGTTCTGCATATTTCTTCCCGGGTCGGTCATTAACATGGCACTTCCCGCGGTGCCCTGCAAACCCGGATATGCTTGCGCCCCGGTGGGTTTCTAGGGGCTGACCGACGCAGACAACCATGCTAGCTACAAGCCAAGGAGGGAGTCATTCATGGTTGAGCCTAACTGGCTGACTGTACATGGCGTGCAACTCGAGGTCGTCGATCGAGGCCGAGGCCAACCTCTTCTTGTTTTGCACGGTGAAGATGGCCTTGATCCGCAGGCTCCGTTTCTTGAACAGTTGACGCGTCTGGGCCACGTATTAGCGCCGTCCCATCCTGGTTTCGGTCATTCTCCGGATGTCGATAATATTGATACCGTTGATGACTTATCTTACCTTTATCTTGATCTGCTGACCGCACAAAACCTGCGTGAGGTCGTCGTGATCGGTTTTTCCCTGGGCGGGTGGGTCGCGGCGGAAATGGCGGTGAAATCCACCGAGCGGATCGCAAAGCTCATCCTTGTCGCTCCACTCGGCATCAAAGTGGGTGATCGCGAGACCCGGGACATCCCTGATATCTTCGCGCTGCCTCTGGATGAAGTGACGCGGCTGAAATATCACGATCCCTCCCGCGCGGTAGTTGATTACTCCACGCTCTCTGATGATGAGTTGACCGTCATCGCCCGCAACCGCGAAGCCACTGCATTGTATGCGTGGGAGCCATATTTTCACAATCCTAAACTACGGCGGCGGTTGCATCGCGTTAATGTGCCGACGCTTTTATTGTGGGGCGCGAGCGATCGCTTTGTGACGGCGGGCTATTACGGTGCGGCGTATCGCGAGGCGATTCCCGGGGCGCGGCTGGAAATCCTCGAACAAGCGGGACACTTGCCGCAGGTGGAGCAACCGGAGGCGTTTGTCGAGCGTGTTCGCGCCTTTCTTCTGAGGGATTGAAGAGCGCGTGGCGCGTATTGCGTAAGGTGTGATCCTGGAAGCGCAAGGTTGCATGCTAAATCAGACCACACAACATTCGTACACTTCGGGTAGTGAAATCCCCCCTAGCCCCCCTTTGTTAAAGGAGAGCGTGACAATTGCCCTCTTGCGCAAAGGGGACCGCGCGCAGCGCGGGGGGATTTTGCTGAGCGACTGTCCCATCTCATGTGGTTCGATTTAGACCTTCACGTAATATGCACCACGTTGCACGCATCATGTAACACAGAACACGGAGACTACCCATGCGCGCCTGGCATTTTAGTGAAAACGCTTATCACTTGCTGCCCGATCCACGAGAATACGACTCCATCCGCGTGACGCTGCCGAATCGCTATTACGATCCCAAGCTCGGCGCAGACCTCTACCACCGCTATATTGATGAGTGGGTGATCGCCGAAGAGTTGGGATTAGAGATCATGGTGAACGAGCATCATCAAACGGCGACCAATCTCAACCCGGCTGCGCCGATCATCATGGGCATTCTGGCGCGTGAGACCACGAAGGCGCGGCTGCTCATCCTTGGCAATCCCATCGCCAATCGACGGGAGCCGGTGCGGGTCGCTGAAGAGATGGCGATGGTCGATGTCTACTCCCGCGGTCGGCTCGAGTGTGGGTTCGTGCGTGGCGTGCCGTATGAGCTATCGGCCGGGAATCATCGCCCAACCAGGATGATGGAGCGTTTTTGGGAAGCGCATGATCTGATTCTCAAAGCGTGGACCAGCCATGAGGGGCCGTTCAACTGGGAAGGCAAGTATTTTCATCATCGGCAAGTCAATATCTGGCCGCGACCGTATCAGCAGCCGCATCCGCCGGTGTGGATTACGGCGCTGAGTCCAGACAGCGCCCGACAAGTGGCTGAACGCGGGTATGTGGTCGCCTGTTTTCTCACCGGGTTTGAAGGCGCCCGCGCCGTATTTGAAAGTTACCGCACCCGCCGCGCTGAGTTAGGACTATCCGCGCCAAGGGCGGACCGCTTTGCCTACGCCGCGCTCGTGTACACGGGGGAAACAGACGAGGAAGGCTTAGCCGGAGCGCGAAAGCTGATGTGGTATGTCGAGTCCAACAAAGTGCCGTTCCAGTTTACCAATCCACCCGGCTATCACCCTATTACGGCCACGGTGCGAACCCTAAAAACTCCTGGCGGCGCTGGCATTTTCAAGATGTTCCAAAATCCCAAGCTCGAAGAGTTCATGGAGCACGGGCTAGTTTTTGCGGGCAATCCGGACTCGGTCTACCGCCAGATCATGAAAATGTACAACCATGTCGGCGGCTTTGGTCATCTATTGATTATGGGCCAGGCGGGATTCCTCGAGCATAAAGAAACGGTCAAAGGGATGACCCTGTTCGCCAAAGAAGTCTATCCGCGGTTGAAAGGGCTGGAAGCCGGTGGAGCGTCGTAATAACGAAAGGCGGCGACCGGATTCGAACCGGTGAATGGAGGTTTTGCAGACCTCTCCCTTAACCACTTGGGTACGCCGCCGCGTTTACGTACCTTACCCTGACCAGCCTCAGTATTTCAACACCCTTTGCCTCCACATAAGGTTGGCGTACATCATACTCCAGTGTACTGTGCTGCAGCTACCGTGTGGAACCAAAAGGAGGGAACAACATGCCGGCGCTGGATCACGTACGCATCCTCGATCTGTCTCATTATGAGGCGGGACCATCGTGCACGGAATTACTCGCCTTCCTCGGAGCCGACGTCATCAAGGTCGAGCCGCCGCATGGCGGCGAGTCGGGGCGCGCAATGTTTGCCGATAAGCCAGCCCTTGACTCCTATTTCTTCCTCTTACTTAATGCCAATAAACGCAGCATCACGCTCAATCTCAAAAACGAACGGGGACAAGAAATTTTCCGCTCGCTGGTGGCGAAGGTCGACGTTGTGCTGGAGAATTTCTCTCTCGGCACAATGGAAGCTTTGGGACTCGGCTCCGGCGCCTTGCGGGAGATCAATCCACGCCTGATTTACGCCACGATTAAAGGTTTCGGGACCTATGGTCCCTGGAGCGCCTACAAAAGCTTTAACAGTGTGGCTCTGGCAGCCGGGGGCGCAATGAGCATCACGGGGCTCCCTGATGGTCCGCCGCTGAAACCTGGTCCGACAATTGGTGACACAGGCACTGGCATTCATTGTGCGGTGGGCATCCTTGCCGCCCTTCTGCAACGTGAGAAAACCGGGCGCGGCCAACACGTCGAAGTCTCGATGCAGGACGCTGTCGTCAATTACTGCCGCGTGCCGATGCGCTATCACTTGCACACAAACACCGTCGTCGAACGCAGCGGCAACCGCCTGAGCTACGCCGCCCCCACCGACACCTACCCCTGCCATCCAGGCGGTCCGAATGATTACGTCTATCTCATGACTACAACACCGGAAATGTGGCGCAGTCTTCTGCGAATCATTGGCCGAGAAGACTTGCGTGAAGACCCTCGGTACACCGATCAAGCGGAACGCAATACAAGATTTAATGAGGTGTACGCGTTTATCCGGGTGTGGACGGAAAAACACGACAAATTCACCGTCATGAAAAAACTGGGAGAGGCGGGCATCCCCTGCGGCGCGGTGTTCGATTCGCAGAACATCATGACTGACCCTCACCTGCGCGAACGAGGCATGATCGTTACAATTCAACACCCTACCCGTGGAACGATAACGATGCCTGGGTGTGCCGTACAACTCACCGACTCTCCTGTTAAAGTGCAACCCGCACCGTTACTGGGGCAGCATAATGCAGAGGTGTACGGAGAACTGTTGCAGCTGTCGTCTGATGCGGTAGAGCAATTAGCGAAGGACGGCGTGCTTTGACTTCGCTCTTGAAAGGAAAAGGAGAAAATCCATATGCAGTACCGGACATTAGGCAGAACAGGGTTGCGAGTGTCAGATGTTGGCTTTGGGGCCATGACGATCGGTGGGGAGATCTTTGGCGCTACGGACGACCAGGAATCCTTGCGCGCACTCCATCGCGCGCTCGATTTAGGCATGAACTTTATTGATACCGCCGACGCCTATGGCCGTGGGCACAGTGAAGAGCTTATTGCCCAGGTGCTTAAAACCCGCCGCAAAGAAGTCATCCTCGCCACCAAAGGCGGCAACCAGTTCACTGTTCGCCAGGGACTACGGAATTTTGATCCTGACTATATCACTTCAGCGCTGGAGGCCAGCCTCAAACGCTTGCAGATCGATACGATCGACCTCTATCAACTCCACAACCCTTCTCCAGAAGTGATGCGGCGCGGAGAGATCTTTGACCGCCTGGAGCGCTTCAAGCGGGAAGGCAAGATTCGCTTTTACGGCGTCTCCCTCGAAAAGACTGAAGACGGCGTCGTCGCCATTGAGACTGGCAAGCCAGACACGCTTCAAGTTGTCTATAATATTCTCCACCAAGACCCGGAAGAGCGTTTGTTTCCACTCGCCCAAAAAGAGAACATCGGCATCATCGCGCGTGTTCCTTTGGAACGCGGCGTGCTCTCAGGCCGTTTCAGAAGCACGGCTGAATTTGCGCAGAAAGATTGGCGTAAAGGCGTGTTCTCTGAGGAAGGGTTGGCGCAAACCCAAGCCGCGGTCGCGAAACTCCACTTTCTTGTCAAAGGCGAGGTGGCGAACCTTGCGCAAGCGGCGCTTCGCTTTATCCTCAGCAATCCTACTGTCTCGACCGTCATCCCTGGCACCCGCACGGTCAAGCAGGTGGAAGATAATCTGCTCGTCAGCGGAAAAACGTTACCGCCTGATGATCTCGCGAAACTGCGTGCTTTGTATCGCAGCGATTTTTGTCACTTACCGTTTCACTAGAGGCTAGAGACTTGAGACGAGGAAGAGGAAAGCCTCAATCCTCAGGCTTTCCTCTCAAGCCTTCTTGCTCTATGCCCCTGCTCTGATTCTCCGATTCTCCGTCGCCTTTGTCGCCCTCCGTCCTCGGTTTTCACTTCCATGCTCGGCGAAACTCGCAGTGCGGCAGCGCCGCCTGCAGAGCGTCAACGCCAGCCGTCGTCACGAGTGTGCTGCGGAGATTGAGTACGCGCAGTCCAGTCAGGCTGCGCAGATGCACGAGGCCTGCATCACTGACTGCAGTGTCATAGAGCCAGAGCACGCGCAGTCCGGTCAATTTGCTGAGATGCGCAAGGCCGGCATTATTGACCCGCGTGCTGGAGAGCTGGAGATATTGCACATCATCTGGATGTAAAGCGGCCAACGGAGAAAGATCCGTGGACGCTTGCGGCGTGACGTTGAGTCGCAACTCTTTTCCGACCGGGACGGCGACAACTCCCTGGGCATTTCCCCACGGCTCCCACGGAGCATAGTCGCCGTCAGCAAAGACACGACGGACAAACAACGCACCCATGGTGTGGCTCGACGGAAATCGTACAAGCCGGGCAGGAGGAAGGTTGCCTTGCTCACCATAACGCTCACGCGCGGCTTTTGCGCGATTGAGCAATGCTTTCACCGTCTCATCCATTTCCAGTATTCTCCTTACCGCAAACGACCGATAGATTACCGTCTCGCTGTTAGTCAGTCTATCAGTCCTTACGGCCTCTCAGTCCCACAGTCCGGCTGACAGACTAAAAAACTGAGAGATTGACCGACTGAGAGACGGTATGACTGCTCGACTGATTCGACATGATCAGCTACGTTGCCGCCAACACGCAGTGCTGAGGACTGAGTGCTGAGTACTGAGGAGGAACGGAGGTCAGAGTGTCACACAAACCTGCAGTGAGTCTCGCTGCTATGCCTAACCGGCGACAAGCAACTATCGAAATGGCGCATCGTCTCGAACATGAAGGCTTTACTGGCATCTACTGCCCCAGCGTGGGTGACTGCATGGGGCTATGCGAGGCGATTGCGTTTGCAACCCATGAAATCCCTTTCGGCACCGCCATCGCTCCGATCTATTTTCGTCACCCGTTTGATTATGCCCAAACTGCGGCGTTGATCCACGAATTGTCCGACGGCCGTTTCCGGTTCGGCATTGGCGTGAGCCATGGTCCGATCCACCAGCGCCTTCATCTGCAAGTTGGAAAACCGCTGGCGGATATCCGTAGATTCGTGCAAGATCTGCGAACCGCCGCGCCCCTGGCAGGTCCTCTGCCTCCAATCATGCTCGCCACGTTGCGCAAACCGATGGTGAAACTCGCTGGCGAAATTGCCCAAGGGGCGGTCTGGGCCAACGCTGCGCGCTCGCACATGCGCGAGTCGCTACAAGTGCTCTCGCCTGAGCAACAGCAGGGGAAGGATTTTATCATCGCCAATATGGTCCCAACAGTCATTGACGACGATAAAGCCGCCGCTGCAGCCGTCAACCGGAAAACGCTCAGCAGCTACGTGCGCCTGCCCAATTATCAGCAATATTGGATTGAAGCCGGCTTTGAAGAGGAAATGCGAGCGATTCAAAAAGCGATCGAGAACAAAGAGGACGAGAAAATTCCGCAGCTCATGTCGGAGCGCTGGCTGTCACAGGTCACCCTCTATGGGAACGCCAAGGAAGTCCGCGAAGGCGTCGAGGCGTGGTACGATGCCGGCGTGAACACGCTGATTGTTGTACCGTCCTCCGCGCGCGGCAATCAAATGGTGGCGCTGGAGCAGTTGATCGCGGCGTTTCAGTAAATCAATTGAGTCATTGCAGAATTGAATCATTGGGCGATTGAGTGATTGCAGAATTGAGTCATTGGGGGATTGAATCATTGAGCCATTGAAGAATGGAGTGATTCGAAATTTATGGTGTTGTCTTTCTCAATGACTCAATGACCCGATGAAGCCATGATTCAATTGTCCTCAATGACCCGAGATGACCCGATGATTCAATGACCCAATTGCTGTTGATGATCCAACGGCTTAATAAGCGTCACGTTAGACATGTTTCCTTAACTCCAACCGCGCAATCTGGTTGCGATGCACTTCGTCAGGTCCATCGGCGAAGCGCAATGCCCGCGCTTGCGCGTAGGCATGAGCAAGGCCGAAGTCCTCAGCCACGCCGCCGCCGCCGTGGACTTGCATTGCCCAATCAATCACTTTGAGAGCCATGTTCGGCGCCGCCACTTTGATCATGGCGATTTCCATGCGCGCGGCTTTGTTCCCGACGGTGTCCATCATGTAGGCCGCTTTGAGCACGAGCAAACGCGCTTGTTCAATGGCAATCCGCGCCTCAGCGATACGCTCTTGCGTCACCGTGCGTTCTGACACCGGCTTGCCAAAAGCGACCCGTGAGGCGGCGCGTTGACACATTCTCTCCAGCGCCCGCTCCGCCTGCCCGATCAAGCGCATGCAATGGTGAATACGACCAGGCCCAAGGCGACCTTGTGCGATCTCGAAACCGCGTCCTTCACCAAGGATGATGTTCGACGCTGGCACCCGTACGTCTTTAAATTCGACTTCGGCATGGCCGTGTGGAGCATCGTCGTAGCCAAATACCGAAAGCATGCGGAGCACCTTGATGCCAGGAGTGTCACGCGGCACCAACACCATTGATTGTTGCCGATAACGGTCGGGGTTGTTCGGGTCAGTCTTCCCCATAAAAATGATGATCTTGCAACGCGGATCGCCCATGCCGGAGGACCACCATTTGCGACCGTTAATGACATAGAAATCACCGTCGCGCACAATACTTGATTCGATATTTGTGGCGTCAGAGGAGGCGACGGCAGGCTCGGTCATGGCGAAGCAAGAGCGGATTTTGCCCTCCAGAAGAGGGTCAAGCCATTGCTTCTTTTGCTCTTCCGTCCCGTACCGCTCCAGCACTTCCATGTTGCCGGTGTCTGGCGCCGAGCAGTTAAAGACTTCCGGCGCGATAAAAGACCGCCCCATGATCTCACAGAGCGGAGCGTATTCCAGATTTTTCAGCCCGGCCCCGCGCTCACTCTCCGGCAAAAACAGATTCCACAGGCCGGCAGACTTTGCCTTTGCTTTCAGTTCTTCCATAATCGGCGGAATCTGCCAGCGATCTCCCTGACTGTTCAGCTGGTTGTAGTATGTTTCCTCGTTCGGATAGATATAGGCGTCCATGAACTCTTGCAGGCGTTTTTGCAACGCCTTGACCTTTGGCGAATACTCAAAATCCATCGCCCTGCTCCTTTCTCTTTCCCCGTCCAGGCTCTAAGCCACGACACAGTAAGAAATATTGGCGTCCCTGTCAAATTAGGAAACGCTCATCAAGGCCCGGCGTAAGCCGTCATTCTACACAGGGTGTTTCCGCTCTTCTCTCTGTCTGGTATGGTGTCTGCACGCAGTAGTTCCCTTCTCATCCTCAAAAATACAAAGCGAACCCATGATTGAACGATATACCCGTCCGGTAATGGGCCGGATTTGGACAGAAGAAAACAAACTAGCCAAGTGGCTGGAAGTTGAACTCCTCGCTTGCGAAGCCTTAGCCGAACGGGGCGAGATTCCCCGTGATGCCGTGGCGCGATTGCGCAAACATGCCCGCGTGAACGTCGCGCGCATGCAAGAGATCGAAGTGCAGACGAAACATGATGTTATTGCCTTTGTTTCTGCCGTAGCCGAAACCGTTGGTGAGGAGGGTCGGTTTCTTCACCTTGGTCTTACGTCCTCCGATGTTATCGACACTGGTTTTGCCGTGCAGCTCTGTGAGGCGACAGACCTGCTCCTCAAGGATCTTGATTCGTTGTTGGAGATTCTTAAACGCCTCGCGTCGGAGCATGCGCACACGCCCATGATTGGGCGGACGCATGGGGTGCACGCCGAACCGATCACCTTTGGTCTCAAAGCCGCGCATTGGTATGCCGAAATGAGGCGTAATCGAGCGCGGCTTCTGCAAGCCCGCGAGGAGATTGCCTTCGGCAAGATTTCCGGCGCCGTCGGAACCTTCGCCAATATCGATCCTGCCGTCGAAGCCTTTGTTTGCAAGCGCTTAGGACTCAAGCCAGAACCTATCTCGACCCAGATCGTGCCGCGCGATCGTCACGCGGTGTTCTTCTCGACGTTGGCGGTGATCGGAAGTTCGCTCGAACGGATTGCTACGGAAGTCCGTCATCTCCAGCGCACTGAAGTGTTGGAGGTGGAGGAACCGTTCACGCCTGGGCAAAAGGGCTCCTCAGCCATGCCGCATAAACGCAATCCCTGGCAATTGGAAAATGTGTGCGGGATGACGCGCCTCTTACGCGGCTATGCGCTAGCCGCCTTCGAGAACGTGCCTTTGTGGCATGAACGCGACATTAGTCATTCTTCCGTCGAACGGGTCATCGGACCAGACGCCACGATTGTGCTTGACTTCACGTTAGCGCGGCTCACGGGCATTCTCGATAAACTGGTGATCCACCCGGAGCGCATGCGCCACAATATGGAACGCCTGGGTGAAGCAATTTACTCTGAACATCTGCTCCTTGCGCTCGTGCGCAAAGGCGTCTCACGCGATGAAGCGTATCGGTGGGTGCAGCGCAACGCCATGCGCGTGTGGGAAACTCAAGCTTCGTTCGCGGCGGAAGTGCGGCGAGATCCGGATATCACCAAACTCTTGACATCCGCAGAAATCGACACGCTCTTTGATATTCGTCACGCGCTGAGGAACACGGATGCGATTATGCAGCGGGTGCTGAATGAGCCCTAAGGTGCGTGTGGGTTCTGTCCCCCTCACTTTTTCCCCTTTGTCCAGGCTCACAGCCGGCCTCTCCCGGCACGGGCGAGGGAATTTGTTGGCGTCCTGATGGAAGATTGTATGTTAGCGAAAGTGTACGTCACTCCCAAAAAGGCTATTCTCGACCCACAAGGCAAAGCCATTACTAATTCCTTGCGCGCTCTGCACTACGATGAAGTCTCTGAGGTGCGCATGGGCAAGTATCTTGAAGTGAGGTTGACTGGCTTGTCGCGCGCTCAGGCCGAACAGCGCGTTGAAGAGATGTGTCGCCGGTTGCTGGCGAATCCGGTCATCGAAGATTTTCGTTTTGAGATTGTAGAGGAGTAGCGTAACGTGAAATGGGGCGTGGTCACCTTTCCCGGCTCCCTTGACGACTGTGATGCCTTGTACTGTTTGGAAACCGTATTAGGCCAGCAGGTCGTCTCGCTGTGGCATAAAGACCGTGATCTTCATGGCGTTGAGGCCATTATTCTCCCTGGCGGTTTTTCCTATGGCGACTATTTACGGTGCGGCGCCATCGCCCGCTTCTCGCCGATCATGCACAGCGTCATCGAATTCGCTAACGCCGGCGGTCCTGTCATGGGGATGTGTAATGGATTTCAGATCCTCTGTGAATCCGGCTTGCTGCCAGGCGCGCTGATTCGGAACAACTTGCTCTCGTACCGCTGTGAATGGGTGCGCATTCGAGTGGAAACCACCCACACCACCTTCACCGCCGCCTGTCGCTCAGGAGAGATCCTGCGGATTCCCATTAAACACGGTGAGGGTTGTTACGTTGCGGATGAGGAGACGCTCAAGCGCTTGGAGGACAACGGTCAGATCGTATTCCGTTACGTCAACGAGGCTGGCGAGGCGACGGAACAGGCGAATCCGAACGGGGCGTTGCATAATATTGCCGGCGTTGCCAATACGCGTGGCAATGTGGTAGGGCTGATGCCGCATCCGGAACACGCTGTGGAAGCGTTGCTGGGCGGGGAGGACGGACGGAAGCTGTTTCTGTCTGCGTTAGCGGTGAAAAATTTGTAAACAAAGGATTGTTCAGGTTTAGACAAGCGCTAAAAATTTATGCGACGCACTCTCGCTGTTACTCCAGAGATCGCCCGCGAGCATGGCCTCACCGCTGAAGAATACGAGCGCATCCTTACAGTGCTCGGCCGCGCGCCGACGGTTGAGGAACTTGGCGTTTTTTCCGTCATGTGGTCCGAGCATTGCAGTTATAAAAGCTCACGTCGCTTCCTGCGGCAGTTGCCCACGACGGGGCCGGACATTCTTCAAGGTCCCGGCGAGAACGCCGGCATTGTTGACGTGGGCGACGGCTTAGCGGTGGTCTTCAAAATTGAAAGCCATAATCACCCTTCATTTATTGAACCGTACCATGGCGCCGCCACCGGCGTCGGCGGCATTATCCGCGATGTGTTCACTATGGGCGCGCGGCCGATCGCCTCGCTCAACTCGCTGCGCTTTGGCGCGATCGATCACCCGCGCACGCCGTACCTGCTCAAAGGCGTGGTGGCGGGTATCGGAGGATATGGTAATTGCGTGGGCGTCCCCACTGTAGGAGGTGAAGTATATTTTGACGAAGGCTACAATGGCAATATCCTAGTGAACGCCTTTACGCTTGGCACAGTGCGCACGGACCGGATTTTTCGCGCCCGCGCTGCTGGCGTTGGCAATCCTGTAATGTACGTCGGCTCACGCACCGGACGCGACGGCATTCACGGCGCCAGCCTCTTAGCTTCACGCGAGTTTGACGCCAAGTCAGAAGAACTGCGTCCAGCCGTCCAGGTCGGTGATCCGTTCACCGAAAAGCTGCTCATCGAAGCTTGCCTCGAACTTATGCAGCGTGATCTGATCGTTGCGATCCAGGATATGGGGGCTGCTGGGCTGACCAGCTCTTCAGTCGAGATGGCGGGCCGCGGAGGCACGGGGATTCGTCTGAATCTAACCGCTATTCCCACGCGAGAAGAGAACATCTCGCCGTACGAGCTCCTGCTGTCCGAGTCGCAGGAGCGCATGCTGATCGTGGCAAAGGCGGGCTGCGAGGAGGAGGTTCGCGCGATTTTCTCACGGTGGGATTTACAAGCCGAAGTCGTCGGTGAAGTGACTGATGACGGCCAGTTCCGCGCCTATTGGGATGGGGAAGAAGTAGTGCGGATTCCCGTTACTGCACTGACCGATGACGCGCCGGTCTACGAGCGCCCGGTCGCACAGCCAGCTGATCTTGCTGAGCGGCAACAACTTGATCTCAACGCTATCCCGCTTCCGGTTGACTATGGCCAGACATTACTCACGCTGCTGACTTCACCCAACCTGGCCAGTAAGGAATGGATTTATCGCCAATATGATTCCTTTGTCTGCGGCAATACTGTCGTCCACCCTGGATCTGACGCCGCCATTCTCCGTTTGAAAGGCACGACAAAAGGCATTGGGCTGACGGTTGATTGCAATAGCCGCTACTGTCTCCTTGATCCCTACCGTGGCGGACAAATCGCCGTAGCTGAGGGCGCACGCAACCTGGCGGTTAGCGGCGCTCGTCCAGTGGCGTTGTCTGACTGCCTGAATTTCGGCAACCCTGAGAGACCTGAAGTTATGTGGCAGTTCCAGCAAGCGATTGCCGGCATCCGCGACGCGTGTCTGGCGCTCGGCCTCGC
>DATLYA010000349.1:0-26825 GCA_035575235.1 Candidatus Methylomirabilota bacterium | reverse complement strand
TAGAGAACACTTTCTGGATTCAACACAAACTCTTAAGCCCCTTTATTGGGGCGGCGCTGGAGTACGGCGCCGTGAACAAAGTCGAGCCCTGGGTGGTGACGTGGGATCGTTGGGTCTATCAAGACTGGGCGTCTATCTGGCTAGGTCGGCTCTCGAAATTCGGCATCAAAACTCCGCGCAACCTTCCTGAAGCCAAACAAGAGGCGTATTGGGGCCATCACAGCGCAGCGCTTGGTGGCCGAGCCCTCTGGCCGCTCGCGGGCTTCAGGGTCGAAGCGCCCAACGCTAAGGATATGGAATGGTTCGAGAAATATTACCCAGGCTGGTATGTCAGATACGGGGCAATGTACGACGCCTGGAAAGGTATGGGGTTCGAAGACCCGGCCAGCCATTTTATTCCTTACCAGTGGGTCAAAGACAACAATATCCGCCTCTACATCTGCCGCACCTGCCAGTTGCCGACCGTCATGCCAGACCTCGCCAGCGGGGCCAGCAAGACCCGTATCCTGGAGTACGAAGGGCGACTGCACGCCCTCTGCTCGGACCATTGTGAGCGGATGTTCTTCATGGAGCCTGAGCGCTACAAAAACACGCTGAACTTCTTCGAGGAATTCGATGGCTGGGATCTGGCCGATCTGGTCATGAAATTCGGCGCCGTCAGAACCGATGGCAAGACCCTCACGTCTCAGCCGCATCTGCGCTCCGAACGGATGTGGACGCTGGACGACCTGAGGGCGTGCAAGGTGACGATTGAGGATCCGCTGAGGAAATTTCACCGTAGTCCGACCGCGCATTGAGCGCCGGAGTGACGGGGCCCTTAGCAGGGCCCCATTTTTTTGCCCTGAGGGAGGAACCCAGGCCATGGCGCTGAAAAAAGTTGAGATCAAAAGAGGTATCTTTCCGGACGCCAAGCCCCAACCTGGCCAGGAACTGTCCAGTCAGCGGGAATTTACCTTTTTCGCCAAACCACGCTGGAAGAAACTGACCGAGTACGAAAAGCTCTTGCTCTACGCGCAGCCGAATCCTGACTGGATACCGGGAGGCCTGGATTGGGGCGACTGGCCGCAGCGATTTCCCGGCGGTCGCGACGTGTGGGGGAATTACTTTACGGAGCTGCGTTGCCAGGACTGGTACGCCTTCAGAGATCCGGCCAAACGCTGGCAGTTTGTTTATGTCTCCGAGAAGGGCGATGAGTGGCGCGTGCTGCGTCGACGTCTGGCCGCCTACGCGGATCTGGAGCTCTGGCGCGGCATTGCTCCGTGGTGGCGGGACGAAATCCTCAGCAGGGTCTGGGGCGCCTTCCTCCATCACGAGTATGGCGTCTTTAACACCCTCTCCTCCGTGGCCAGAGATGCGCTCAGCGACGTGATCAGGACCGCAGTGTCCACCGCCGCTTTTGACAAGCTAGACAACGCCCAGATGATCCAGATGGAAAAACTCTTTCTGGCCAAGCTGATGCCGGAAGGGTTCAACGCCGACATCGAACACGCGAAGAATTTCTGGCTGACCAGCCCCCTGTATGCGCCAGCCCTCGATCTCGTCGAAGAAGTGTGGAGCGAGGTGCCGGACCATTGTGAGGTCTTGTTCGCCATGTTCATGATCCATGATCCGCTCTACGGCGTGTGTGTCAGAAACGAGTTTATGGAGAAGACTTGCGGGATCTTTGGCGACACCCTGACCCATCTGTTCTTGCCCGACATGGACCGCGGCTTTCGGGTGGCGCGGGACTGGAATTTTGACCTGTTCCACAACATTCTGGGCAACGACCCTGAGTTTGGGGCGTACAACAGGAAGATCATGCAGGTGTGGCTGGATCGCTGGCTGCCCAAGACAAGCGAGGCGGTACGCGCTTTTCAAAGCATCTACGACCGGCGTGAAACCCAGGCTGCGCTGGAGCATGCGCCGCTTGAGCAAATTACGCCGCGACTGCACCGCGTGATCGCCAAATGGCATGAGGCCTACATTCAACCTTTAGGACTGAAGGTTGATATCGACGCAGTCAAAAAACTCATGGGCGCGTAAAGGGAGCAAGCCATGGCTGGGGCAGAACAGAACAGGGCCGAACCGATCAAACATGAAACCTTCGAGGAACATATCAAACAGATTCAGTACGACGCCGATACGTTTGACGGCCAGGCGTTTCAAGACAAATTTCTCTCAGAAAATACGTTGAAAGAACACAACAGCGTCGTCATCGCCCTGATGAAGACAGAAGAAATTGAATACCTGGTGGAAGAGATCCTGGCCAGGCGGGAAGGCGTCTATATCGAAGATCGGGGCGTATACTACTACATAGAAGGAGATGGACAGATCACGATCGATTTCGATGAAGTCGAAGAGGGGCTGGGTCGTTCTTACACCGTGTATGACTTCCTGGTGAACCTGTCGACCACGGTGGGTCGGGCTATGACGCTGGGTAATAAGTTTGTCATCACCACCAGGCTCGCTGGCATCGAAGTCGATGTGGACGAAATAGGCGAAGAAGAGGGCGGCAAATAAGCACAATTTGTGATTCGTGCTCGGAAGAGCACACGAACACGAACAACGAACGCGATCGGAGGAACGCCATGTCAGACGACGAGACATTAGATCTCTCAGAAGCCAGCGAGATCTGCAATGACGGCGTGTATCGAGCCTTGCTCCTCGACGTCGAGCCCTTCTATCGCTGGTTCATCTTTCGTAAAGAGGAAATGATCCAGGAAGGCGTCGCGATCTCGCCGGAAGCCGGGCGTCGGGCGGTGCAGTCAGTGTTGGTGTACTTTCATAAAGTTGACCACAAGATCGACGCCTATCAAACTGCCCGCGGCCAGGAAGCGGTCCAGGACAGATTGAGCGAAAGTGAAGAGGACGACCTGACTGACCTCTTTGATCGTAAGCTTTTTGAGGACGAGTAGGAGAGCGCATGCACAGGGTGCGGTGCACTTTTTGGGACGGCAAGGAGCTGGAATTTGACTGCGCGCCTGACGAGGATGTGATCACCGCGGCGCTCAGGCAGAATATCATCCTGTTATCGTACTGCCGCAAAGGCATCTGTGCGACGTGCAAAGCCAGAGTGAAAGACGGGGACTTTGTGATGAGCACGGTGACCGTCCAGGCGCTCAGCCCAGCGGAGGAAGAAGAAGGCCTGGTGCTCCTGTGTCGCACGAGCCCGCAAGCAGACCTGTCGGTAGAACTCGAATACGATTCTGACCGTGTCACGATTCCGGAAATCGGCAAAGCCGAAGTTGTCGCCGTTCATCCCATGTCTCCGTCTGGCGCTGTCTATCGCCTCGTCGTCAAAGGGCGGAGGGTTGGCGTTTTCAACTGGAATCCCGGCCAGTATATCGCCATTCGCCGGCCTGACTCCGAAGAGTGGCGGATGTTTTCCATGGCGAACACGCCAAACATGCACAACATACTGGAATTTTTCATTCGCCTGATCCCAGATGGCGTCTTCTCTTCTTACGTGCAGAACGAAGCGAAGCCTGGAGACGTGCTTGACGTCAGAGGACCCTTCGGCGCCTTTTTCTACCGTCAATCTGACCATCCGCCCATTTTCATTGCCGGCAGCACTGGCCTGGCGCCTAACTTAGCAATGCTCAGGCAACTTGCAGACGCGCTCTTTCCCCAGCCACTGCGGCTGTTTTTTGGCGTCACCAATGCTGGAGATCTCTTTTGTGAGGAAGACCTCCATGAGCTGGCGCCGCAGCTCCCGCAGCTGGCGCGTCACATTGTCTGCATCAACCCAGACGCACACTGGCGCCATGAAGTCGGCCTGGTGACGGAGAGTTTCCTGCAGCACATGGCGGGCGAAGACTTCACTGCCTATGACTATTACCTATGTGGTCCGCCCGCGATGATTGAGGCGGCGTCGCGCATCCTCCACGAAAAAGGAGTCGATTCCTACCAGATATTCCGAGAAGAATTCATTGCTTCTGGACTCGCCGACCATGGCTCGCCGGCCGTATGAGATTAATCACCGGCAGTGAGGAGGAAAAGGACAATGCCGGACGTATCGCAACTGGTGGAAGAGAAAAAGCTCAGGCAGGAGTGGCAGGGCAAAATCGAGCAGGTGAATTCGCTGACGGATCTGACTGACCTCCTTGTGGATTTCCGGAAAAACTCGCGGCCTCCCAAGTATAGGGGGGGAGACTTTCGTTGGATCGAGGCGAAGATCGAAGAACGGCTGGCCAAACTCAAGGGCGAACAATGGGAGCCGGCTGACATGATGACCAAGACGACCCGGGGGGAGACCCTGGCGGAGCTGAAAGAAAAATATCTCGGACAAATCCATCACACCAAAGATTTTAAGGAACTGGAACAGATCGTAGACGATTTCCGCGAGCAGTACCGTCCGCCGATCATGCCGGTCGATGAATTCCTCACCATTGAAAAAGAGCTGTGTGAAGTATTGACGAAAGTCAGAGGAGAACGCTGGTGGGAGATGTCTCAGCAGGAGCTGCGGGCGTATCGAGGAGCGGCGATTATAAAAGAGAAAAATGAGCAGCCACACACCCTGATGGTGCTGTATCCTGTTCCACCTGATCAGGACGCGTTCGAGCGTGAGTATGTGAACGAGCGCCTATCCCTGGCGCGGAAACTTCCCGCCAAGGCGATTCAGACCGAGGTGGTAACCGGCGCTTTGACTGGGGATGGCGCCCCGTATCACCGCATCGCTGCGTTGCACTTTGAGGACCTTCAGAGTTTGCAGCAATGCGCTCAGACTCCAGAGGCGAAGGCAGCCTTGGAACACGCGGTGAAAATTTCCAGCGGCGGCAAACCGCATTTTCTGGTGCTGGAGTCAGACCTGGCGATTGATGAAGAGCCGGGTAAGGAACGACCGCCGGTCAAACTCATGGTGTGTTTTCCCCATCCCAAGGAGAAAGACGCCTTTGAAACAGCTTATTTTAGCGAGATCTTGCCTGAGACGCTGAAGCTGCCGGCGAAGCGGTTCAAGGGGTACAAGGTTGTCGCGACGGCTGACGGCGCTGAGCGCCCTTTGCATCGGATCTTGGTGTTCTATTTTGACGATCAGACGGACTTAGAAAGCTGCATGACGTCTACAGGGGGCAAAGCCCTGACCAATATCCTCATGAGGACGTCTACTCCTCCCTACCTCTTCGTTACTGTAGAAAGCTAGAGGAGAGTAGCGGAAAAAGAAGCAACGTCTCATAGAGTGTGAGGCGCTTTGATGCACGATTCGGATCTCGATTTGCTGTACAAATGCGGGAGCTGCGCCTACAAATTCCCGCGCTCGATGCGCCTCCGCCAGGATGAGCAGGACTTCTGTCCGCACTGTGAAGCGGAAATCATCGCTTTCTCTTCCGAAGCGGAGGAAGGTGAATATGAGTATGTCGTCCATACAAGAGACGACCGGTATCTTTCCGTCGTTCGTAACAAAGACGACGGGTGCTGATGAGATGCTCTGAGATTATTGAACAAGCCAAGAAACTGCTCCAGCGTCAAGGGCGCATCACCTGTCGCGCCCTTAAACAGGAGTTTGCCCTGGATGACGAGGCGCTGAGCGACCTCAGAGACGAACTCATTGACGCGGCGCAAGCGGCTATCGATGAAGGCGGCAAGGTGCTGGTGTGGGGTGGGGCTGCGTCAGTTCCGAGTTCCGAGTCTCAAGTCCCGAGTTCTACCCAGCACCCAATGCCTAGCACCCCAGCGGAGGCGGAGGCCGAAGCTTGCTATGTGAAGACAATGGAAATTGCCTACAAGCAACAAGCGCAGTCATTGGAGCTAAGAGCGGCGACCAGCCTAGCACGCCTCTGGCAACAGCAAGGCAAGAAGGACGAAGCGCACGAAATGTTAGCCGAGGTCTACGGCGGGTTCACCGAAGGGTTTGACGCCAAAGGTTTGCGAGAAGCGAAGGCGCTGCTAGATGAACTCTAGAGTGAAAGTCTACCTTATTTGGCTGCGCGGATTCGCGCTGAGCAAACGACGATGGAAACGCGCGGGGCGACCGACGGCGAGTGCAAAAGGACCTTTCAGGAAAAGAGCTTCTTCGGCCTCTGGCCTCAGAGTGACAGTCCTGCCCCCACGTGCTGACTCTGACTTTCTCTGACATGTCCGACAGATTGAAGGCGGATTTTTACAGTGGGAAGCGCGGCTGGCCGGGCGCTAAGAACAGACGCCTTGCGTCGGAGCGGGTGCGAGCGGCAGGAATGGCATAGCTCGTTTTTAGGGTTCATTGGGTTTATAGAGTTTGTAAAGTCAGAGAGCATTCAAAAATCCAATGAACCCCATGAACCCCATGAACCCCATGAACCCACTAGACTCTCTTCAACACGGTTTTGCCCATGTGAATGGCGTCCGCTTACACTATGTCACTCAGGGTGAGGGGAAGCTAGTCATTTTGCTGCACGGCTTTCCTGAGTTCTGGTATTCGTGGCGGCATCAGATTCCTGCGCTGGCGCAACATTTCAAGGTGGTTGCTCCGGATATGCGCGGCTATAACGACAGTGAGAAACCCGTCGGCGTCTCTAATTATCGTATCGATACCCTGACTGCTGATGTTATGGGACTCATGCGCGCGTTTGGCGAGGAGAAAGCAATCATCGTTGGCCATGACTGGGGCGGCGGCGTGGCGTGGGCATTCGCGGCGACGTATCCGCAGGCAACTGAGCGACTGATTGTGATGAACTGTCCGCACCCTGGGCCGTTGCAAAAACATCTACGCTCGAACTGGCGTCAACTGCGACGCAGTTGGTATATGTTTTTCTTCCAGATTCCCTGGCTGCCGGAAGCCGGCATTCGCCTCAATGCGCGCCGTTTCGTTGAGCAGGCGTTTCGCGGCATGGCGATCCGTAAAGAAACGTTTCCCGATGAAGACCTGCGCCGTTATGAGGAAGCGATCAAAAAGCCTGGCGCGTTGACCGCAGCGATCAACTATTATCGTGCGGCTTTTCGTGAAACCCTGCGCCACGGCGAGCGCGAGTTCGCACAGATCACTTGTCCGACGCTCCTTATCTGGGGCGAGGAAGACATTGCGCTCGGCAAAGAGCTCACCTACGACATGGAGCCGTATTTCACCAATCGCTTCGAGATCAAATACATCCCCCGCTGTAGCCACTGGGTGCAGCAAGAACAGCCCGAGCTGGTGAATCAGTACATGTTAGAGTTCCTGGCGGATCTTGTTGCGCGCCTGTAAGGAAGCTCTCGGAGCGCATCCTGCCCCGAGAGCGCAGAGTTTTACGTTTCCCTGAACGCAAAGCGTGGATCAGCCGCGCGGACGTACACTTCCGGTAGCCCCAGCTCCTTACGCACCAGGTTGGTCCCGAGCACGAGCGCGACACATTTATAAAAAGCGATGCGTCGGGAGAGTCCTTCGCGGCCAAAGCCGCAGTCAGCCGTAATGACGAGCCGTTCCGGTGGAATGTACTCCAGGGCTTTGCGGATCAGGTTGGCGATCATCTGCGGCGGTTCGACCGTGGTCATGGTGTGGTTGATCACGCCGATGGCGATTTTCTTATCGGTCGTGTAGTTTTTCAGCAACGGCAAATCACGACCCTGGTTGCTGGCGCATTCCAGCGTGAGAACATCGGCGTTAAGTTGCAGCAAATACGGCAGCGCGCGTTCATAACTGGGGCGCTCCCAATAAAAGCTTTGCTGGTTGGGGTTGCCCCAACATGTGTGCGCCCAGATTTCCGTCCGCACGCCTTCGACTTCGCGGTTGAACGCGCGCGTATAAAATTCCAGCTCTTTGTCTGTCGCCGGCGGCGTCGCGCAGCAGGCAAAATGATGCGGCGGTTCTTCGACCTGGATGAGCGGGCAGCCTGCCGCGTCAAGTTCCCGTAGTTCTTCGTTGAGCGCCGCCGCCAGATCCATGATGAGGTCCTGGTCGTTGTGGTAGTGTTCATTCCACAGCATCATCGGCAAACAGGTGGCGCTGATGGCGCCGAACTTCACCGGCTTAGTTGTCATCTTTTGAGCGGTTTTCCAGATGGCGGCATAATGAAGCGGACCGCGCGTGATCGGTCCGGTGACCGCTGGCGGATGATAGGCTTCCTGTACTTCATAGAGAATATGGCCGGGTTTGATATCCGCATATTCCAGAAAGTGCGAGGAATCTCGATAGCCGGAGACGCCGTTCAGCCGTTCGATGACATAGAAAAACCAGGAGCGACCGCCGACTTCGAGATCAAACCGGGCGTCGCCGTCGGTCAGAATGTCCAACCCCGCGCGTTCTTGTTCGTTGATATAACAGGCAACCGCATCTGTATATTGTTCACGGTACAGGGAGTCTCCCAGCGCGACCTTGAAGGGCCGTCCACGCAGACTTTCAGTAAACCATGAAGGGCGAGGAAATGAGCCGACCATGGCGGTCGGGAGTTTTTTATCTTTCGTGGCGTTAAGCATACGCATCCCTCCTTCGACGCAGGTGAACGAAGCTTACACCAAAAGTTGAGCCGTTGCTGCAGGGAGCCATCGGGCTAGTGGTCGCCGAGTTGATGATAATTTCTTCAATCTCCTATACAAATAAGGCGTCTTCAGTCAGCCTGGAGATCCATGATTCTGTGAACAGGAAGGAGCGACCTATGTTGCGCGGCGTCTATTCGGCTATGGTTACGCCCTTTGACAAAAATGAAAACATTGATGAAAAAGCGTATGAAACGATCATCAATTGGACGATTGGCAAAGGAATCTCCGGCGTCTTCACCGTCGCCAGCACGGGCGAGTCGTGGGCGCTCAGCGCTGAGGAGAAGAGCCGGCTCTTTCAACTCACCGTATCCATTGTGAACAAGCGCGTACCGGTCATTGCCGGCATCGGCGCGCCATCGACCCGGGAAGCGTTGTTCCTGGCTGAGTCTGCTCAGAAGGCTGGAGTTGATTACCTGTGCGCCGCCCCGCCCAGTTTTGTACGTCCCACCCAGGATGAGATGATCATACATTTCAGCGCTCTGGCGCAGGCGGCCAGCGCGCCGCTGCTTCTCTACAACATTCCCATGCTGGCCGGGAATGTGTTAGGGACGCCTGCTGTGAAAACGCTTGCCGGTCGTTTTCGCCAGATCGGCGGCATCAAAGACAGCAGTGGAGATTTAACCGTGCTGAACGACCTGCTCATTGGCCGCCGTGCGGACTTCAGCGTCGTGACCGGCATCGACACCCTCGTCTTGCCTGGACTACTAGCCGGCAGTCAGGGCGCGATTCTCGGCAGCGCCAACGTCTGCCCTGAATTATCACTAGAAGTGCTACGGCTGTTCGACGCAGGCCGTTGGGAAGAGGCGTGGCGCGTGCAAAATCGCCTCACGCGGTTTTGGCTGGCGATGGGGTTAGGCTCGTTCCCTGCGCCGGTGAAGGCCGCTATGGAGCTGATTGGACTGCCGGCAGGCGCGCCGCGTAGGCCGGTCGCGCCGCTTGACGCTGAGCGCCGTGCGGCGCTGCGGCGGGAACTGCAGGAGATGGGGGTGGTGGAGTGACTGAGAAATGATGAATGATGAAGGACGGACGATGACGGACGAAGGAAAGACTAAAGCATTTTTTCATTCATCGTTCATCATTCTGCATTCATCGTTTTTGCCGCCCGCTTGCCAGCGCTAGCAGATTCAGTTAGCACTATACGATATGACAACGAAGAAACCTGACCCTTACGTCAGCCTGGGTGAATTTATCAAGCGACAACGCGAACTGGCGCAACTCTCGGTGCGGCAGCTTGCGGATATGTGCGGCATTTCGAATCCGTATCTGAGCCAGATCGAGCGTGGCCTGCGCATGCCAAGCAGCATGATCTTGCAATCGTTGGCGAAGGGGTTGCGCCTGTCAGCGGAGACCCTGTATGCGCAAGCCGGCATCCTTGATCCGCAGGAGGCCGAAGAGAGTGACGTCGTCAAGGCGATTATGCGCGATCCCCACCTTTCAGCCCGCCAACGGGAAATGCTGATCGACATGTATCGTTCCTTTCGAAAAGTAAACGAAGCGGAAGGGAGCGCATGAAATGCGCGAATCAGTCACCTGGGGGGACAAAACGACGCAGTTGAATGCTTGCAAAAGTTAGCATTTTGAGCTAGCATTGCTTCCATCAACGGCGCACGGCGCCGAACCCAGAAGGAGGCCGCTCTCATGGCAGAAAACGCGTCTTTTACGAATCCCTTGTACAAAATATTCGGCGAACTCAATGCGCCGTGGTGCGAGGCGGTCAAGCACGCCGCCGCGCAATACCTCGATAACAGTGAGAAATGGGCGCACCAATCGCTGAAATGGAGCGAGAAAGCGACGGAGTGGGCCAAGTCCACGCCGCTGGCCCCGGTGTTCGAGGCCCAACGGTTGATCGCGAAACAGGCAGTGGATATGTCGCTTGATATCGCACGGCGTTGGTGGCGACTCGAAGAAAAGCTCGAAGAGAAAATGGAAGAAACGCCCGGCAAAAAGGAGTAAGGCTCCTGCTCTTTCCTCTGCCTCTGGGGTGCGGTCCGCCGCGCCCCTGCGCCGGTTTTCCTTCAGCCTGTAAGCTTAGACTTTCTCTGTTAATCCCACCGCCTCCTGCAAACGTTCCGGGATAACAATCAGTTTGCGTCCCTCACGAAGAATCATTTGTTGTCGTTCCAGCTCTCGCATATGCTCGGTGACCTTCTGTCGAGAGGCGCCGACCAGATCCGCCAGATCCTCATGTGTCACCTGCAGAATAAGAATCGTCCCGCGGGCGTCCTGCACGCCGAATTTCTGTGACAATTCCAGCAACGCCATGGCTAAGCGTTGCCGTAACCCTACCCCTTGAAAACGAGTATAGCGATAGAGCAACGCCTCCCATCGGCTCACGGTGCTGCCCATCAAGTCGCGGAAATGCTCGAAAGGAATGCCGAGTAGGGTCGTGACGAACGTTTCCGGCCGCATGGCCGCCACCCAACAATCGCTGAAGGCTTCACAATGAAAGCCGCGCGTCGTGCCGTGCATGAGCGAAGTGATGCCGAAGAATTCGCCTGGACTGATCAGGCTGACTAAGATTTCCTCTCCTGCGAGGTTCGGCAGCGTGAGTTTGACAACGCCGGCAATCAGTAAATAGAGCGTGTCGGATGGAGCCCCTGCCTGGAAGATCGTGGTGCGGCGATCAATGCGCCGTAGCACCATGTGCGAAGCTAATTTATCTAATTGTTGATCCGAGGCCCAGGGGAGGGCTTTCAAGCGGCGCAGTGTTGTCGCGTTCAAAAGCGGTTGGCGAGCCATGGGGTTCTCCGCGCCAGGTGGATCATCGTGCCTATCTCCTGAGATGGCTGTCTCATGCGAGGGATATTTTTGTCACCAGGGTGACGGAAACGCAAGCGCTCCTTTTCTTGGAGAACCAGAGAGCCGAGGAGAGAAGCAGCGCGGCGGTGAAGATAGACCAAACGCCGCATTCATTATAAGATCTCCCTCACACTGAGAGAGGAGGAGTGGAGATGATTTATCGAAAGAGCAGAACGTTCCCCTGGTGCTATACGCTCCTGCTGAGCTGTTCGTTGCTTTGGGCCTGCGGCGAGAAAAAAGAGATGGGTCCGAAGGAATTACAAGCCATTCAAATGGTGAAAGCGTATACGCCTGAAGGCGCCATCTTTAGCGTGATCTCGAACATTGAAAAGATGGCGGAAGATAGCGGCCGGAAGGGCGATAAATGGGAGATGACGCCTGATGCCTGGAAAGCAGGCTTTCCCAGCCAGAAGGATCAAATTATTGAGACGCTGAGCCAGTATTTTACGATTTTCCGACCGTCTGGAGACTATTGGGTGAGTTTTACCTACAAAGACAAAGACGGCGTCCATCAGGGCTTATGGGATGTGAACATCTACACCAAGAAGGTTGTGCCAAAGAACGATGTCGCTCTGAAATTCAGCGCGCCTCCCCAACAATAAGACGTCCAGTGGTGGTGGTTCGCCAGCAGGAGCACTCCTGCTGGCTTCAGCTTTTCACCACCATTGGCTTCTCCCTATGGTCCGGGCTCGGCTCTCCTTTCAGGTCGGCCCCATGCACTCCACCAGCTGTCCCTGCTCCCCCACTCTCGCCCTGTGCGTAGTTATTGTCTGCACTGCATACAGTGCAAAGTCGCCAGATATGGCTCTTCCTTATGAGTCCGAAGGGGAAGATGAGGTTGGCTGGCTCTCACCCGTCGCAGCGAAGAGCTGCCGTGCGAGCGCCCGGTAGACTCCCCGGTTGACAATCAGGCCGAGGTGGCGGCCTGATACTTCGATATTCACAGCCTGGGGATCAACCGAAGCGCGCCAGTCCACTACTTCGTCGCTCTTAGAATAGATCGAAGTAAAGAAAACGGCCGGAGGTAAGGCGGAAAAAACAGTCTGTGCAAAACGGCAGGTACACCTCACGCTGCCACATTCGCGGTACGTTGGACCGCGCAGGCGTCTCAATGGACCGAGAAACTGAAAAGCAGAGCGGACCAAGAGACTCACGCTCGTTGGGTTGCTCATATCGAGTGGCGAGCCCAGCGCAACCACATGGTGGACATGCTCAGGAAAGTTAGCCCCGAGGAAGCGCGCAAGCAGCCCGCCTAAACTATGGCCAATGACCGTCAGGCTGCCGTTTGTTTCTCGGGCGATATGTTCAAGGCGCCACTGTAATTTCTCGCCAGTTTGGTTCGGACAGTCCACATTCCAGTCGATGCCGGAGAAGTACGTGCGGTAGCCAATACGGTTCAACCACCCCGCCATGACCATGAGCGTCCAATCCCCAGCCAAAAACCCTGGAATCAGGAGAACCGGCTGTCCTTGACCTTTCGGCACGCGTCTGCCGTGGTAGACAGGGTCGCGTAAGAGCGCGGCAAGCTGGTAGAGGTAGTCAGAAGAGGAGGTGACGAGTTGCCATGTCATGGATCATACATTCCTTGCCTTGACCTCTCCTTTTGTTCGCCTGCGCACATGTCTTTTTTTAGTAAATGCCTGCGTGCGGAGAAGTGCAAGCGGGCCAGTGCTAACAAGAGTGGGTAACTTTTGCAAGCAGGGGAGGCGCAGGAAACGAAATTCGGAAAAACCTGGGTTGTCAGGAAGGGAAGCTGGAAACGTAAGGAGACGAGCAAAGAGAGTGCGAGCGCGCCGCTGACAGTTGTGGGCGGCAACAACGCACTGTCTGCCGCCCGCCTTTGTTAATGCAATGTGGCCTCGTCGCGCGTATCGACTGGAGCGAGCGCTGGCTGCCGCAGCCCGCTCCGGCGGCGGTCACGCCGCTTCAGCCATGCGCCCACCTGCGGCCACAGTGTTTTCTGAGCGCCGCTGCTGACGACCACGCCGATGTGACCCGCTGGAAAGCGAATCGTATCCTTTGTGCGGCTGCCGACCAGATCAGTAAGGACAAGACTGGCGTGCGGCAGGACCACATCGTCATGTTTACCGACGATATTCAACAGTGGACATTTGATGTGTTGCAGGTTTACCTGGCGACCGCCTACCTGCATGCGCCCCTGTACGAGCAGGTTGTGAGTGATAAGGTCATGGTGGAGTTCACGGAAAATTTGACCAGCCAGCGGCACGTCGCTATTCATCCAGCGCTCGAAGCGCTCGAACATCTCTGCGTAGCCAGCGCGCTCTTTATTGCGATAGAGTCCTACATATTTGTCGAAAGCGTGATGGACAGGAGCCAGCGAAGAGAAGGCCGCCTTGACTATCCATGCCGGACAGTTGCCAAAGACGTCGGTGACCAACCGTGGATCGAGGTTCTTTGTGAGATTGAAAAAGGGGATATCTTGTTTGCTCCAATCCAGAGGAATACTCAGCGTGATGAGATGTTTTACGGTATGTGGGTGTAACGCGGTATAAATCGTGCTGAGCAAACCGCCAAAGCAATAGCCCAATAATGATACTTGGTTGACGTTCGCGTGGTCCTGTACGGTCTGCACTGCGGTGCTGAGATCCCCGTTTACGTATGCATCGAACCCCCGCCATGCATCCGCTGGGGTCGGCGGAAGCCAATCCGTCAGATAGACGGGAATTCCTTGTCTGATAAAATTGTCAATGACGCTGACGCCCGGCTGCAGATCGAGGATGAAGGGTCGCTTGATGAGGGCGTACACAATAAGCAGCGGCGGGGAGAGCGGTTTGCCGACCGGACGATAGTAGCGGAGCCGCAACCTGCCGCCTTCGTAGAGCACCTCGAAGGGCGTAGTCGGCGGCGGGTCCTCGTGAACAGGATACAACGAGGCTAAACTCCGCCGAAAACTGTCCGCACTGCGTACAGCGCCGTCAAGCCACGAGACAGAAAAGTCGCGAAGGAAATCCAACATCCGTGTTCACCTCCACCTGGGGTTAGTAAACGTCGGTAGTCGAGACAGTTACGCTGCCGCACGGTCTTCGTGAGAATGCGAACGTACGGGAGTCGGCGCCGTGCGAGGGAGCCGCGCTTCGAGTGCGCGCAGCTGATCGAGAAGCGCCTGCACGTCCTTCTTCTGCACAGCTTGTGAGAGACGATGTTCCAGGGCGCGAAGGTGTTCAGACAGTCCCTGCACCTCATCAACAGTTGGGACCCCCAACGCTTTCCACACGCTCGTGAAGAGCGCATTACTGAAAGAGTTCGAGATTTTCTGCCACCGCAGGGCTGTGCTCACCGTGCGGCTGAAGACATCGCTGAAGAGGGGATTGCGATACAGGGCGTCAATGGCGCTGGCCGCCAATCGCACGCTTGCATCATAGCCTTTCCAGACTGCCTCAGTGGCCTCTCGCTCTTCACCCACCCCCAGACTCCATTTTACCCCTGCCAGGGGCAGATCGAAGAAGAGACTTTTATACGCGGTGACGAAGTCGGCTGCTCCCTGCGAAGATTGCTGCTGTGCCACGTCAAGACTCCTTTCTGCCGTGCGCGGTGTTTACGCTACGAGAGGAGACCGCACGGCGCAAGCAATTAATGGTCACCAAAGTGACGCAAATCAACTATCACTGCTGAATATTGCGTCTTTTTGTCGCCAGGGTGACAGCTTGATGAAATGCCGAAGACGCTGACGAGCAAGGAGCAAAAAAAAGACCATTGCGCCTGGGGCGCCGTCGGTAGGAGGATAAATGACAGTGAGATCAGCAATTTTTTCGAGAGCAGTGAGAGGGTTGCCCTCAGGTCTTCTGACGACTGGTCCTCATGGCCTGCTGCTGGAGCAACAACTTGCTGCATCTTCTGGCAGGCGTGCTGGCTACCGCCTATACAACGCGCTCTCAATCGGCATACAATTCGCGGCCAAGGAGGGGAGATTATGGAAACACGGACGCGGTGGACCGTCCTGTGGTTTCTCGTGCTGATCAGCGTCGTGCGCAGCATGGACGCGGTGAACTTTTCGGTTGCGGCCAAGCAAATCATGCCTGAATACGGCTTTTCCAACGTGCAGATGGGCGCTTTATACACCGTATTTACGGCGGGGTACGCCCTGTTTCACATTCCAGGCGGATGGTTAGGAGATACGGTCGGGCCACATCGGATCCTGACCTTGGCGATTTTGTGGTGGTCGGTATTCACGGCGCTCACGGCAGTAGCGGGGGATTGGCTGCTTGCTGACGCCCTTGGCCCACTCACCTCGTTTATGATCGTGCGTTTTTGCATTGGCACGGGCGAGGGGGCTGCATATCCGAATTCTGCACGCGCAGTCGCCAGCTGGATGGCTCCTGATGAGCGTGCTCGCGCCAGCGGCTTGGTGCTGGCGGGGATCGGAGTGGGTTATGGGTTAGCGCCGCCGGCCGTTTCCTGGATTATGCTGCATTATGGCTGGCGGCCTGCGTTTTATGTGTTTGCCATAGTTGGCGTGGTGATGGCGGGGCTCTGGCATTACGTTGCGACGGATCAGCCGGAACAGCACCCCCGCGTATCCCTACAAGAATTACGCCGCATTCGCGGCGCTGCGGCGCCGCCGGAGCCGCAAGCGACGCCTTGGGGGGCGATTCTGTGGCATCCGAACGTGTGGCTTCTGCTGGCGGCGAACTTTGGCTTTGGCTACGGCGTCTACATCTTTCAGTCCTGGTTTTATCTTTACTTAGTGAATGTGCGCGGATTCTCCATTATGCAGGGTGGGTGGCTGACGACGGGTCCATTTCTTGCCGTGACGCTCATGGGGCCACTTGGCGGCGTCTGTTCCGATCTGCTCGTCAAGCGGTGCGGAATGACCTTGGGCCGTCGCATTACAGCGGCTTTTGGGCTGGTTCTGGCCGCCGTATGTTTGTTCGTTGGCGCGCGCGCCGAAGATCCCTATGTGGCGGTGGTGCTACTCTCCCTGGGCGATGGGTTTCTGTATTTTGCCGGCGCGGCGGGAGTAGGAGCGGTGATCGATATGGCTGGTCCTCATTCGGGGACGGTGTACGGCATCACTGTGACCGCAACCCAGATTGGCGGCGCGGTCGCGCCGACGCTGACGCCAATCATTGCCGATCGTTTTGGTTGGGAGGCCGCGCTGCAACTGGCTGGCGCCCTGGCGGTATTCTCCGCTTTCTTATGGCTGTTTATCGATGCTGCGAAAAGAATCCTCCCTGCAAGAGAACACGGCGTGGCAGAGAAACAATTTGCAGCGGCGCAGTAACAGGAGAAGAGGCGACCCGTGATGAATCAAAGGCGAACAAGAAGGAATTGGAGGCTGACGCCGTAAAAGATGCTTGGCTTGTGTCTCCTAATCTTTGTCGCTATGCAGTCTACAAGCGTTGCACAAACGCGGAATGCAAAAGGAGGAAGCAACATGAAGCTGGAGGACATGGTGCAAGAATTGTGGGACCGTGAGAAGATCAAAGAGCTGACCTACGAGTACGGTCTGGCGATTGAAGCGCAGGATGAGGAGCGCATGGCGCATCTGTTTACTGAAGACGGTTTGGTTGATTTTTCTTCGCTGGGGAGAGGCGTCACCAAAGGGCGAGAGGCGCTTAAGGAATTCTACCGTAACACGTGGCCGTTGCGAGTGAAGCCTTTCTTTACGAATCACGTCATTCGCATCAACGGCAACCGCGCGAGCGGAACATGCTCGCTGGAGAATCGCGCTACTCGTGGAGATCAAAGCCTCATTGGCGCTGGACGGCTGCATGATGAATATGAGAAGGTCAATGGCGAATGGAAGTTTAAATCGCGACGCGTGGAGATGTTTTACTTTGTTCCGCTCTCTGAGGGATGGGCGGGCGCGAAGGAGCCGGGGAAACTCTAAGGCAGAGTCTGTTGAGTTTACAGGGTTCGTTGGGTCCAGCGAGTCTCTCGGGTTTGTTGAAGTCAGTGAGCCTCGTTTTTGACTCTATAGACTTACCGATGAGATGTGCGCCACCGTGGCTATCTGATATTCTTTCTAAAAGGAAGAGGGACATGGTGACTGATATAGCTTTCCGCTCTGCCCTAGAACTCGCGGTGGCGATTCGGAACCGCGAGTTCAGCAGCCGCGAGTTGCTGGAGCATTATCTGCAGCGTGTCGATCTGCACAACCCAAAGATTAACGCGCTTGTCACGTTGGACGCCGAACGTGCGAGAGCGCGGGCGGAAGAAGCTGATGCAGCACTGGCCCGCGGGGAATACTGGGGGCCGCTCCATGGACTTCCTATCACCATCAAGGATACGATCGAAACCGCCGGACTGCGCACAACCGCTGGCGCGCCGATGCATGCGGAGCACGTGCCTATGCATGATGCGCCTGCGGTAGCGAGGCTGAAGGCGGCTGGCGCTATCGTATTTGGCAAAACGAACACGCCTGTGTTTGCCATGGATGCACAGAGTTATAACCCTCTCTTTGGGACAACGAACAACCCCTGGGATCTCACGCGTTCGCCGGGCGGTTCGTCTGGCGGCGCCGCAGCGGCGTTAGCAGCGGGATTAACCGGGTTGGAGTTGGGCAGTGACATCGGCGGCTCAATCCGGAACCCCGCACACTACTGCGGTGTGTACGGCCACAAACCCACCTTTGACATTATCCCGCTGCGCGGTCACATCCCCGGGCCGCCCGGATCGCTCACTGGCGCGGATATTGCCGCGCTTGGACCGCTGGCGCGCGGCGCGAAAGATCTGTCGCTGGCGCTGAGTATCATGGCCGGACCAGATGAAGACAAAAGTCTTGCCTGGCGCTTAGAATTGCCCTCTCCTCGCCGCGCCACGCTGCATGGATATCGGGTGGCGGCGTGGCTAGATGATCCCGTCTGTCCGATCGACAGCGAAGTTCGCGCCCGGCTTGAGGCGATGGTGGCGGCGTTACGAAAAGAAGGGGTGCGCGTAGATGATCAAGCCCGTCCGGGTTTTCAGTTCAGCGACGCGTTACGGACATATCTCCGTCTTCTGTGGTCGGCGACCTCGCCTGGATTGTCGCCCGAGCTGTTTCAGAATTTTGTGGAAATGACCGGTCAACTGCCTGAGTCAGAGGAAAGTCATCTCGCGTATTTGGCCTATGGATCAACGCAACGCCATCGCGACTGGCTCTTGTTGAATGAAGAGCGGGCGCAATACCGTATGCGTTGGGCCGAGTTTTTCAAACACTATGACATACTGCTCTGTCCCATTACGCCGACTGCCGCCATTCCGCACGATCATACCGAGCCGATGACGGCGCGCACCTTGCAAGTGAATGGTCAGCCGCGCCCGTATCTAGACATTATCGCTTGGGCGGGGGTGATTGGCATGGCGTATCTCCCTGTGACTATGGCGCCGGTGGGACGTACGTCTCAAGACTTGCCGGTGGGAGTGCAGATTGTCGGGCCGTATCTCGAAGACCGTACGACGATTGATTTCGCCCGACGGTTAGGAGATGTCATTGGTGGATTTGAACCGCCGCCGGGATATTAGCAAAAAGGCTTTTTAAGGGGGATGCAATGGCGCAGAGAGTCAAGGTGGCGACATTCGACGCGGTAGGCGGACCAGCGAAATTACAAAAGGCCAATGATGGTTACTTTGCCGGCCCCACGGACGTTGGTATTTATCGCATGTCTCATTGTGGCAGACATTCGAGCCCCTCCTATCCAGACTGGTCGAAAATCCGCTGGGGATCAGAGATAAAGGAAGAAGGTGGGGAAATTCAGGTCATGCATGACGGCAAATGGCAGCCTCTCAAAAAGGTGAGCCCCCTCATCACCAAAGAGATCCTTATGCGACGCAATCTGGAGCTCTACGGGAAGTATGAGTTGCCGAAGAAGTGGTTGTTTAACGATTTCGGCCATATTACCTGCTACTTCTTCAAGGACAAAAACGGCAATAAGAGGCTGGATAGAGACCTGGGAGAGAGAATTCATACGGAGTATTTTCATACCACACCGGATGACGAGGCGACGACAGCGGCGGGAAAACCGGTCACCCTATCGCCATCGCACGGGTGCATTCATCTGAAGCCGAACGACATCGATGAGATGCTCAAGAAGGGGTATTTCAACGCCGGAAACATGGTCGTCGTCCATGCTTACAACGCGAAGATTCCCTCCTGGGAGCATGAGGCCGCCGCGACAGCCCCATTTGAACTGCATTTCTTCCCGGGTGCAAGAAAGGTCATCGTGACAGGCAGACGACAAGCCCGGTCTCGGCGCTGAGGTTGTTGATGTTGCCTGTATGTAATTCCCTCCTGAAGGTGAGCAACCTCGTCGGCGGGCTACTCGTCGTCTTCTTCTTGCTCATAGCTTACGATCATTCCCTGACCGCTTGCCCCCGAGATATAGCTCAAACCGCCAGTGAATTTATTAAGCTCTTTGCCTCCGGCAACTTGTCAGTGAATGCGGCAAAAAAGTTAATTGAGGGCGAGGCATCGATCGAACGCCACGGCGCCTACTGGCAGGTGAAGTCCAAGAGAAGTTTGGCGGAAATCGTACTGCACGCTGAAGGTCAAGACGAATCCGTGGACGAGGCGGAGTTGCGGCTACAGCTGGAATCAGGCCTTGTACTGAGCGATCTGGAAAAAGCTTTCGGCCCCTGGCAATTGGTTGTTGCAAGCAAGACTTCGTCCGTCAGTTTTCGCGTTGTTGGCCGGGCTGAGAAGCCAGCTCTCGTTTTTGTCAGGTTATTTACTCCCAACCCCTTACCGGACTCGCCAGTGTTGTCAGTGCAATTGCGTCGCGAGGACGGCATGCAGGGTCCGGGGGCAAGATAGTGGGGGCAGAGAATTGGGAGCAGGCTCGGAGTAATAATATATGAAGAGTATCCAGGTCTCTATTGGTCCAGCCTCTATCGGTTCCGTCGATCAATATGTTGAGGAAATGAAGAAGTATCGAGCTCTCGGCTTCGAGAACTTCTTTGCGCCGGTGGCGTTCTGGAGCCGTGACTTGCCAGGCGTATGAAAAACCCTGGAGGAGTTTGCACGGAGGGTGGGAATGTAGGAGCAGGCGTGTTGCGTATTACATGTGCGTGAAGGCAATGACCCTGCGCACGTGCTTCACGCACTACGTATCACGCCTTACGTGTCACGCCTCACGCGTCACGATTCATCTCCGACAGTGTCTCTGCTGCTAGATAGACCGACACCAATGTGACGCCCGCCATCCCCATCATGTAGAGAGCAATAGGCCACGGCTTGCCGCCGGACCAGCTCAGCAAGGCCGTGGCGATCAAGGGCGAGAGCCCGCCTGCAAAGACCGAAGCCAGTTGATACCCGAGCGAAGCGCCGCTGTAGCGCACGCGCACGCCAAAGAGTTCCGAAAAAAAACTGGCTTGCGGTCCGTACATCGCGCCGTGCCCGACACTCAGCCCGAATACGACCGCCGACCAAATACAGAGCGGCTGCTGGGTATCGAGGAGCCAAAAGAACGGAAAAGAGAACGCGGCGGAAAAGGCTGCGCCAAACATGTACACGGGACGACGACCAACGCGGTCGGACAACGCACCAAAGAACGGAATGGCTATGAGTTCACACACCGTAGCGATGAGCACGCCATTGAGGATCATGCTGCGCGGCAATTGCAATTGCTCGGTCACGTATACAAGCGCGAAGACGCTATACACATAGAAAAATCCATTTTCCGCCAGTCGCGCGCCCATAGCTAACAAGATGTTCCGTGGGTGTTCGCGGATGGCGTCCAGGAGCGGCGTCTGCGCTTCTTGGCCAGTTTCTTTTATATGGCTGAAGGCCGGTGTCTCGTGAATACGCAGGCGAATGAACAGCCCGACACCCACCAGAATAAGGCTCAAGAGAAACGGCGCGCGCCACCCCCATGAGAGCAGCTGGTCTTCAGAGAGCGTGGAGACCAGAGAGAACACGCCGGTCGAGAGAAGCAAACCTGCAGGAACGCCCACTTGCGGCCAACTGCCATAGAAGCCGCGTTTTCCTTCCGGCGCGTGTTCGACCGCCATCAGTACGGCGCCGCCCCATTCACCGCCAACGCCGACGCCTTGGGCAATCCGTAGGAGAATAAGTAAAACCGACGCCCAGACCCCTAGCGTCTGGTAGGTCGGCAGCAGGCCAATGCAAAAGGTGGCGGAGCCCATCAACAGCAACGTGAGGCTTAACATTGACTTGCGGCCAATCCTGTCGCCGAAGTGGCCAAATATCACGCCGCCCAATGGGCGCGCCACAAAGCCCACTGCGTATGTGCCGAACGCAGCAAGCGTGCCCACTAAGGGGTCGAAGGTTGGAAAAAACAGTCGATTAAAAATTAAAGCCGCCGCCGTGCCGTAGAGAAAGAAATCATACCACTCAATCGCCGTGCCGATAAAACTCGCGACGGCGACTTGGGTGATGGACACTTCACGGTTCATCTTTACCGATTGTTGTAAATTTGCCGGTATCATTCTTTTAGAGTTCAAGGGTTGCGCTCGCTCCAAGTCGTGCGATGATGTCGCCATCGCCGGTAGCTAATCGCCAACCACGATAGTGACTATGTGCGACTAATAAGCGATCAAAGGGATCATGAGTCCATGTAAGCCCAAGCGCGGCAGTAAACCAGGCGGTAGATGGAGGTTCATCAAGTAGCCAACGTGGGTCATCAGCCAGATTCATCACGCTTGTACCTGGCCGAAAGCGGATACGTTGAGCTTCGAGGAGAATTTGTATTTCAAGAAGACTCGCTGGCGATATGTAGAGGCGTCCCGACCAACGAGAAAGCGGGCGACTTCGTCTATGGTTACCTTGAAGCCACAGTAACGCATTCGTGTCAAGAAGAATCAACGTCGCCCTCGCTTTGTTGCGACGAAGCGTAGCCCTTTAGGTCCCCAGCGCCATGTCCATTGACCGGCGGCGACGGCTGGATCAATAAACTCAATCACAGGAGCAGGGGCGTGTTTTGGCATTGCTGGATCTTCTGTCTGGACACGAAAGCGGACACCACGCCGTTCAATAATCACCGCCTCGCCGCGCTCCGCCTCGTCGAGCACGTGTGAAAACTGTTGCCTCGCTGCCGCAGCGGTATAACGTTTCATAACGTACAATGTACAATTACCGCAGTCTTTGGGGAAGTCTAGCCGGGCGACTTGCTCCTCTGCGCCATCGGCGCTAAACAGACCGTGCCATGAACAAAACTATTCTTGCCACTGGCCTGGAGTTTCCCGAAGGCCCGGTGTGTGATCAAGACGGAACCGTTTACGTTGTCGAGATCCGCGGCGGTCGCATTCGAAAGATTGAGCCGAATGGAGCAACGTCGATATTTGCGCAGACCGGCGGCGGACCAAACGGCGCGGCGCGCGGGCCTGATGGGGCATTGTATGTCACGAACAATGGCGGTTTCGCCTGGCGAAATGGGCGACCCATTGGTCCTGCGGAAAACTATGAGACTGCACGTATTGAACGCATTGATGCGAATGGCAATGTCCGACGCCTCTATGATTCGTGCGATGGCGTGCGGCTGAGCGCGATCAATGATCTGGTGTTCGATCCGGCAGACAATTTTTACTTTACCGATCCCATCCATCGTGATCCGCAAAGGCCTGAGCGCATGGATACGCCAACCTATCGCCAGGGCAACGTCTACTATGCCTCACCCGATGGAACAACGATCCGCCGCGTCGCGACAAACCTCCAGCATCCCAACGGCATTGGTCTCACGCCGGATGGGAAAACGCTGTTGGTCGCGCAGACCTTTGCTGGCGATATCATCGCTTTTCCGATCCTGGCGCCGGGGGAACTCGGCGAGAAGCGCCTCTTTGGCAAATTGCCGCAAGGGTATTATCCGGATGGGTTCTGTCTGGATGAAGAGGGTTATGTCCTTGTCTGCGGTCCTATGGGCGGCGGCATCGTGGTGTTTGATCCAACCGGAAACGTCGTCGCAGTTATCCCGAGCGAAGACAAGATGGTGACGAACATCGCCTTCGGCGGGCCACACTACTCGACACTGTATGTGACAGAGTCGGGCCTCGGACGGGTCGTGGCCTTCGAGTGGAAGCGAAAGGGGTTGGTCTTGTGGCCGGATCGGAGTGAGAAAAGGTAACAACCGTGGGTTTTGGAACGTACGACTTTCTTCAAGCTCCGCTGGGAGGGGCGTACGCTCATACGCCCCTCCCGCCGCGTTTAATTACTTCCCCAACAGCCCTTCCAATTCACTCAAAAACACATGTTGCGCCGCTTTGCGCGCCGCCATGCCGGCAAAGGTGCTGGCTGAGGCTGCAAGTAAGGGGTTAGTCTGGAATGTCGCGACGCCAAGCGTGGCCTCTTCCACTGCGCCTGTGACGGTTGATTCCGCGACGGACGAGAAGCCTCTTAACCAGTCTGCAAATTTTTCCCGCTTCTCATCATTCGGCAAATGTTGACGCATGGCGTCATACCGCGCCCGGAGATTATCGTAGCGCACGTCTCCCGCCGATTCGACAATGAGGCGAATCGTGTCACGAATATAGCGCTCCGCTGTTCGCTCGGTAAGCAAGGCTTTCGCCCGGCCCAGGCTTTTCAGATCAAGATCGCCAAGTTGAGCGGGCGCGCTGAGCCGCAGATTATCAACGGTGATGAATCCCTCCTTCGTGAAGAAGTAATGCAGCAGGGCGGTTTTGACGGCGTCTGCGGCCTGTGGAAGATTGCGCAGAGTGGTCACTAAAGAAAGGGCAATGCTGAACTGTCGGCCAAGGAAGGGCAGGACCGTACTGCGTAAGTCTTGCAGCTGATCGGTCAGCAGCTGGCGTGTGACCGCCAAGACCTCGGCTGGTCCGTCGGCTTCCACCAAACGTCTGACATCGTCTATACGGTCAAGAAAAAAATCGCGCAGTCTTTCCGTTGGTTTTCGCTCCGAGACAAGATCAGTAATATCAAGTAAACCAGAGAAAAAATCGAGATCAACCTCTGGCAACTTGGCGTCCCCGCGCAACTGCTGCAAGAGATTGGGGCTGCCTGCCCGAGCGGTGATTTTGCCCAGTTTTGGCCCTAATTCTTTCGAGAAGAGTTGCCCCACGCGGCCATGAATCAATGCCGTGAGCGCAGTAAGATCGCTCATAACCATCCTCCGTGTTGGTAAGACGTTGTGGAAAGCCTAAACCGCCAAGTGCGCCAGGATAGACTCAAAAATCTTCTCTCACGCCTCAGGCCTCGTATGTATAGGCGCCTGACAAAATCCTGGCTTTTGGAAATCAACCCACTATGGTAGGGGCGAGGTGACCTCGCCCCTACGGCTCTTACGAAAAATGGGGCAGCACCTCCTTTCCATACAGCTCGATCTGGCTCATGATCTCTTCGAGCGGGCAGGCTGGACGCAAGACAAATTTGACGCAACCCGCTTCGACAAACCGGTTGAGGCGCTCAACGCATTCCTCCGGCGGGCCGACAATACAGCGCGCCGCGACTTCTTCCGGCGGCATGTTGAGCCCGCGTAAAAACGGCGCGACCTTTTCCCAAGCCGCTTCTTTATTTCGTTCAACGTGCGTGAGTAGGAGCACGCCGGCTTCTCGTGGATTAACCTTGCGTCCCGCCTCTTCACCAAACGCCATGAGCTTGTCCATGTCGCGTTTAAACTCTGTTGGACTCGTGAGCGCAGGAAACCAGCCGTCGCCTAATCGCACGACCCGCTTGAGAATGGCGTCGCTTTTGCCGCCAATCCAAATATCGAGCGAGCCCTTTTTCGGTTTGGGGTTAATCGAGACATTCTCAAAATGATAAAACTGGCCGTGATGCGTCACGTTATCTTCCGTCCACAGGCGGCGGAGAATCTGAATGCCTTCATCAAGACGTTTTCCGCGCTCCTGCGTAGGGATGCCACAGGCTTCCAGATCGCGTACATCGCTGCCGCTGCCGACCGCCATAATCATGCGGCCGTTGGAAATATAGTCGAGCGTGGCGTAGGTTTTCGCGACTTGCACGGGGTGTCGGGCTGGAAGCGTGAGTACGCTTGGCCCCATCTTCAGCTTCTTGGTGCGCGCGGCGACCATGGCGAAGAGGCAGGTAATGTCCAGCGTAGGATTACGCGTAACGATGTGGTCTGACAGCCAGAGCGAATCTAACCCGACTGCTTCCGCCAGTTCCGCGCTGCGGCAGAGCAAGTCTGAGTCTGGCAGACCGTATTTCCACTGGCCAAAGCCAATGCCGATTTTGACGCCGGTCATGATAAGTATCCCCCTATATTCCTTGGAAGCAACGAGTATCCGAGCCGCGACCGTAAGGGAGCGAAGCAAATGACCGCTTGCTCACGCGCGCGGCTCGGACGAGGTCCCACTACTGCATCCGCGAGAATGACGCCGGAATCAGCATTTTCGTTGTCTGGCTAACAAGAAATTCCCTTGTCTTTGGCGGCCAGGTCGGCAGCTTCATGGCTTCGGCGCGAATCCGATCGCGTTCGGCAAAATCTTTATACGCCCAGATATGAACAAACTTATTGAGCCCGCCGACTTCACTGGTCCAACAGGCGGCTAATGGCGAGAGCTTCACTCGATCAGGAATGGCTGCTGCCCAACGCTCTAACACTTGGGGCATGACAGCCGGTTGGTACATGTAAATGCGCATCTCATACACGCTCCCCAGTTTCTTGTCTCCTAAAGGTTCCATGAATGGAGCTGGAACAAAAATTTCTGACTCCATGTCGAGAATGAATTCTCCGATTTTGGGCGGCCAGTTGGGGTCCTTCATGGCTTGCGTGCGCGTGTCCATCCGATGCTGCAAGTTCTCATACGGCCAGACATGGATGATCTGATTCAGCGGCCCCAGCTCAGTGCGCCAAAACGCGCCGAGTCGCGAATACTTTTCGCGATGCGGCAACACCTCGGCGAAGCGCTTTTCAACCTCAGGAACGCTTCCTGGTTTTAGGGTGTACGTCCGGACTTCATAAATCATAGCGATCCTCCTTTTCTCGGTGAGCGGTTGCACTGTAGCGTATTTCAAGGATAAAGGAAAAGATTCATTGAGGGAGGGCCATTATGCAAACAGGAAAATTTCGCGGCTTTGAAGTGACCGTCCACGATCCTGGTATTGCCTTACTGACGTTTAACCAACCCGAGCGTCTCAACGGCATGAACCACCACATCAAACGGGACCTGGTAGAAACGTTGCTGCAGGCGCAGATGGACGATACGATTCGCCTCGTCGTGTTTACTGGCTCCGGTCGTGCGTTTTCTGCCGGCGATGAGATCTCGGGTCGTCCGATGGGCGACCGCGAGCACAGGCCCTCGTGCCAGATATTCCTGCGGGGCACAACAACCCGACTGGCGCCTACAATGGACTGCGCGGTCTGTCGCAACCAGTGAACGTAATGATCCGCCATCTCGACAAACTTACCATTGCCGCCATCAATGGCGTGGCGATTCAGACTGGGTTCTCGCTGGCGCTGGCGTGCGACTTCCGCATTGCTTCTACGGAAGCGCGTAGGGGCAGCGCTACGCTGCGCTTTGGTTTGTTACCGGACGAAGGCAGTCAATAGCTGCTCGTGCAAATGATGGGCGTGGCGAAAACGCTGGATTTCCTCATGCAGAAACGCATCGTCTCGGCGCAGGAAGCATTGGCGCTAGGGTTGGTGCATGAGGTCGTGCCGCCGGCGGACTTGCTGAACCGAACGATGGAGTTAGCCCGTGAACTGGCCAATGGACCGCAAGTAGCGATGCGCATGCTCAAACGCTCCATT
>DATLYA010000348.1:0-15167 GCA_035575235.1 Candidatus Methylomirabilota bacterium | reverse complement strand
TCGCTATTCGCGCCACCGCCGAAGGCGAGACTATTCATAACGAACCCTTTGAGGTTACGCCGGACATGGTGGCGGATGCGATTTTAGCCGCGGACGCCATGGGCCGGGAGTGGAAGGCGCGAGCGGCGCAACGGTAAGCCTCGTAGAGAGAAGACGCCTCCAAGAGGGGATAAAGTGATCATTCCCCCGTTAGCGTGGCACGGGCGGCTGGTCCGCCCGTGCCATCAGCGCAGGGAAAAGACGAGAGTCGAGAATCACGGTCAGCGGCGTTACTGCGGCAACGCAAACACGACGAGCGCACTGCCCTTCGTGGTGAGCGGATATTGACCAACAATCTCCACGACTAAGCCGCCGCCGCCGCTCGGCACCGCCACATATTGCCGCCCGCCGAGTTTGTACGTAATTGGTTGCCCACGCACCGCAGATCCAGTTTGGAACTTCCACAACATCTTTCCAGTTGTATCGTCAAACGCCATGGCGTAGCCGGTCTGATTACCGGTAAAAACCACGCCGCCCGCAGTAGCAAGCACGCCGCCGACCAAAGGGTATTCATCTTTGTAGCGCCATTTAATCTTTCCCGTCGTCGGATCGACCGCGGACAAATGCCCGTAGGATGAGCCGTCATTCCCTTGCGTAGTTCCCGGTCCGCCGCCCCAGAAAGGGTTGCCTTGAATGAACACGGCAGCCGCCTTCTCCATCTTTCCGCAGCTCTCGATCACCGGCACATAAATATGTTTCGTCACCGGACTGTACGCGGCGGAGAACGATCCATTCTGTCCGCCCACGTTGCCGGGACAAATAAATTCCGGATTCCCCCCCTCCATCGGCACATATTTCGGGTCGACAATCGGGCGGCCCGTCTCATCCAGCCTCTTGGCCCAGTTGAGTTGCTCGACGTACTGCGCGCTGTGGAGATATTTTCCGTTCGTGCGGTCGAGCACGTACAAGAAGCCGTTGCGATTCGGCTGCGCCAGGGCCTTCACAGGTTGGCCGTTGCGTTGCACATCAAGGAGAAAAAGCCCGGTGTTCCCGTCATAATCCCACACATCGTGAGGAGTAAACTGGAAATACCACTTCATCTCGCCGGTGGCGGGGTCGAGCGCGAGCACCGAGTTGGTATAGAGGTTATCGCCCTCGCGCGCATCGCCGTTCCAGTCTGGCGAGGGGTTGCCGGTCGCCCAAAAAATCACATCTTGTGCAGAATCGTAGACGCCCGTCACCCAGGCTGGTCCGCCGCCGTTCTTCCATGAGTCGCCGGCCCAGGTTTCCACGCCCTTCTCTCCGGCCACCGGCACGGTATAGCGCCGCCATTTGCGTTCCCCGGTTTTGAGATCGTAGGCGTCGATATAACCGCGAATGCCATACTCTCCGCCCGCAATGCCGACAATAATCTTGTCTTTCACCACCAGCGGCGCCAGTGTGGCGCTGTAGCCGTTCTTGTGATCGTCAATCTGCGTGTTCCACACCACCGCGCCGGTCTTGCGATCAAGCGCCACTAAGCGGGCGTCCAGCGTCGCCATGAACACTTTGTCATCGGCAATAGCGACGCCGCGGTTTCCCGCACCGCAGCAAATGCGGAGATCGCTCGGCAACGGATGATCGTACTTCCAGATCGGTTCGCCAGTGACGGCGTCCAGGGCAAATAAGTGGTTGTCCGCCGCGGTGAGATACAAGACGCCATCCGCCACCACCGGCGAGGCTTGGAGCTGCCCTGGAGCGCCGGTCTGGAACACCCAAGCGACTTGTAGCTTCCTGACGTTCTTCTTGTTGATATCCGTCAACGGACTAAACCGCCAGCCCTCATAGTTGCCGCCGTACTGCAGCCAATTGGCCGTATCGCTCGTGCCCTTGAGCAGGCGTTCGGCGGTCACCGGCTTTAGGTCATAAGATTTCTGCTCAGCATTGCTCTCAAACGCCCAGCCGCCAAGCAGCAAGCTTAGCAGCGCCGCCATTACGCTCACCATTCGTTGCCCCTGTATAGATCGCATAACTCCCGCTTCCTCCAAATGCATTAGACTCCACATCACACGTGGCTCAACTCATCCCAAATTTCGTGTGAACTGTCTAGCCCGTCGGACGTGATGCTCTTTTCCGAGGGATGAATTTACGGGAAGCTTATCACTATAATCCAGTCAGGAGTGAGTCAAAGGAAAAGGGGTCTCGTTCTTCGTCGCGCTAGAGACCCCTTCCGGAGTGTGGGAACCCCTGCGGCGATAATACTTTACGCTTCAGCAGAGGGCAAGCAGGTGAAAGAAGGCGATTGCATAATGCATAGCGGAGAAAGAGATCCACGTGTGGTCTCTCATGGACGATTTATAAGGTCCAAGGAAGTGAGGCCCGTGGGCTGGCGCCTTCTCTCTCCGCACTTCCGTTTCCCAGGCGAGGCGTGCGACCAATTTGCGCAAATCTTGCACGGTCAGAAAGGCAATTATAGACGCACGTTTGAAGAAACATCTTTACCATATATCCTCTGAGTCCAGGCGCCGCCAAAACAACTTCTCCGACGTGTGCGAGCCAAACCTCGCCCTGTTCTCTGCTGCAGGTCGCCGGCAAAAAGTCTCCGTTGCCCTCTCTTCTTACGCACGCGCCCACTGCTCCCGCAGAAACTCGCCCACGCGCACGATGGCTTGCTTGCCTTCCGGCAACATGGGATGAAACGCATGCCACACATGGATCATATCATCCCAAATCTCTAACGTACTCTTGACGCCGTCTGCTGTGGCTTTCTGATCCAGTTTGACCGCGTCATCGAGCAACACCTCGTCTCTTCCTACGTGAATCAGCAGCGGTGGTAATCCCTTTAAATTGGCAAAATTCGGGGAAGCATACGGATGTTTGGGGTCGGCGCCCTGCAAATAGCGATCAGCCATCTTGTTGATTCCGCCTGGAGCAACCATGGGATCAGCTGCGGCGCGCGTCTTATAGGACTCATTCGTGCACGTCATATCAGACCACGGACTGATCGGCACAGCTGCTGCCGGCATGGGCAATTTCTGATCGCGCGCGAACACCAAGACCGCCATGGCTAATCCGCCGCCCGCCGAGTCCCCAGCAATCGCCAGGGATTGCGGCTTCAATCCTTGCTCCAACAGCCAGCGATACGCCGCCACACCGTCTTCAACCGCAGCGGGGAATGGATGTTCCGGCGCGAGGCGATAATCCAGAAGGAGAACCGCCGCCTGCGCCGCCCGCGCAATCTCTCCGGCTAACGAACGGTGAGTATTGAGCGACCCCATCACATAACCGCCGCCGTGCAAGTATAAAATCGCCCGGCCAGCCTGCACCCCAGGGGCGCGCACCCATTCGGCGGCGCAGCCCGCGACGGTCACGTTTTCCGTCTGAATATCGTCCGCTGCTTTGAACGCCACTTTCTCCATGCCTTTACGCATCACGTCGAGCGGAATCTCGACGCCCGGCGGCGCGGCCTTTTCACGCAAAATCTTTTTCAGTTTGATAATCTCTGGTCCGGCCATTATCACTCCCTCCTTTCAAATCGTTTCTATGAGCAGGCTCGTAGAATAGTGCGACCATATAGCAGGTTTTTAGCGGCCCCTGAACCGCAGCCGGCGTTTCTACTCCAGCCCCGCCAATCCTTCCTGCATATCTCCCGCGACGCTGTGGAGATCAAACACCGCCAGTTCGACCGTAAGATTGGCGCGGATTTCTGGTGGATTTCTGCAAGAACGACGGGGGCAAACATAAGGGCCCCTCCCTACTTTGCATTGGCCTGGTGCGCAAGCGCACCCTCCCTCTTACGCGACACGTATCACGCATCACGTTTTCCATCTCCAAACGCCGCGATGCCCAGTAAATTCCGTGCGATGATTAATTTCTGAATTTCGCTTGTACCATCAGGTATCGTCATCATGCGGGCGTCACGAAACATTTGCTCTACAGGGTATTCCTTGCTTAAGCCATAGGCCCCGTGAATCTGCACGGCTCTTGAGGCGACGCGAATAGCGGTTTCCGTCGCGTAGTATTTCGCCATCGAGGTCTGCGTGTCACAGCGAATGCCTTTTTGCAGCAAATGCAATCCACGCAGCGTCAGCAGCCGCGCCGCGTCAATCTCTGTCGCCATATCCGCAATCATCGCCTGGATTAACTGGTGCCCGCCAATTGGCTTGCCCCATTGCACGCGTTCCTTGGCGTATTTCATCGCCTCATCGAGCGCCGCCTGCGCGATGCCGATAGCTTGAATCGCCACAAAACACCGCACGCGCTCGAACATACGGATGGTTTGCTTCAGCCCTACCCCTGGCGCGCCGACCATGTTCGCCGCCGGCACTTTCACATCGTCAAAGTAGAGCTGCCCGGTGGACCAGGCATTCAGCCCCAGCTTCGGCAAATCGCGCGATTCGTATCCATGCTCTTTGCGGTCCACCACGAACAGACTCAGCACGCCGGGGCCATGATCTTCCGTACGACAAACGACGATAGCAAGATCCGAGACATGACCGTTGGAGATCCAGGTCTTCTCGCCGGTGATACGGTAAAAATCGCCATGTTTCACCGCGCGAGTTTTCACATCACGCGGGTTCGAGCCTACGCTCGGCTCGGTAATCGCCTCACAGCCAATGAGTTTGCCGGAGAGCAGCCCAGGGACATATTTCACCTTCAACTCGGCGGAAGCGACCCAGGCAATGCTAATCGCCGTGGCTTCGTTGATGTACGCCGTGCCTGCCAGCCCGGGACACACACGCGAGAGTTCTTCATACAATAAACCACTCGTGATCAGATCGAGTCCCATGCCGCCGTCCTCTTCGGGCAGCCACCCGGCGCCGACGCCGTAGGGAATCATTTTTGTTAGCAGATCATGCGCGACCGGCTTCGGGATCATCGTATCCCCGTACGGGGCGACGGCGGGACGAATCTCCGCGTCCAAGAAACGGCGGAAGCTCTCGATCGCCATCCGTTGTTCTTCTGTCAGGTCAAAGTCCATAACCATATCCTTTCCTGTTCGTCCACGGATTATCGGTTACGGCGAGGTTGAGCAACACACCGAAGGATAGGGGGCAACGGACTCTGCGCGTACGCCGCAGCTCTCGCCCGACGCTCAAGCGTCGGGCTAAATCCACCAAGCCCGGTAAACCAGGCTCCCAGGCAGCTTCAGCCGTCTTTGTTGGCTGAGCCTGGAGCTTTAGCTCCGGGCGGGAGTCAGTAGGGGCGAAACATTTGCCAACCGAGTATCCACAGTTCAGGCCGCGCTCTCGCAAATGCTTCGCCCCTGGCACGTCGTGTGTGCTGTCCCACTGTTTCGTGGTCTGATTGAGCAACCGCTTCGGGAAGGCTCCACGTACACTGCATCTTCCCGGTTTTTTGTGAGGAGGTCCTCACGGGCACGGGTCGTTCTGGAGCTGCGTCACCGTGGCCGTATTCCCCGGCGTCCCATCCGCCACCGTCACCGTCGTGGCCGTGTTCTGAAAGATCTGCCCAGTCAATACGTTTCCTGTTCCCGTGTTAGGCACGGGAAAGAGGACATCACCAAAAGTGCTGCCCTCCCCGACAATGTCGGTGCTGGCATTGTGACAGATCGTGTTGTGTGCGACCCACACCTCGGTAGTATTCATACTTGCGAGACCGAAACCTCCTGCAACCAGCTCAATCCCCCGGTCCGTACTGCCTTCCACCGTGTTGTGCCGCACGATCACATGCGTCTGGTTATTGTTAGCGAGGGCCCCGGCGCGTCCGTCCGGGCTGCCGACGCCGCTTGCGAAGCCGATGCCGCTGCCAGTTTGACTCCGCACAATGTTCCGTTCAATCCTCAGCTCTAAGACATTATTGTTACTGACGCCGGTCGGGAAGTTCACCGCCCCCTCGCCCGCCGCCGCCGCGATCGCAAAAAGCTGGTTGCGCTCCAGGGTGTTGCCGCGAATCCGTGCCTCGGCGCGGTTGTTGGAGCTATTATCCTGACCCGCGATCACCCGGATGCCGGTATTCCCGTTGTCCGTCACCGTATTGTCCTGGATGCGCAGGTCGAGACTGTTCTCGTCTGCTCCATTGAATCCCCCATTGACGTTAATGCCAAAGAAGGTAGAGCCGGAGACGGTATTACGAGCGACCGTAGCATTGCTGAGAACATTACGGTCACCCTGAGAGACCAAAAAGATCCCGACCTGCCCACTCTCCGTGACCTCATTGTCAGCAATAATGGTATGGTCAATCTGAGAGTCGGACCCGGCGTTAGACAGGCTGGCCAGGACGAAGATGCCGACGCGAGCGTTGTTCATTACCAGGTTCTGGGTGAGGATGGTGTGGGCAATGAGGGAGCCTGGAACATTGCCGGTCGCCACGAAGATACCGTCAATCTTACATTCAGCCAGGATATTATTCGTCACTGTGGTGTGCGTTACAGTTCCCGGGTTGATCAAATCCCCAGCGCGCACCCGGATCCCGAAAGGAAAATGTTGTACCCGCAGGCCCGTAAGGGTGTTGTGAGAGGCTATCCGGAAACTTTCTTTAGTGTATGCTACCTCTTTTCGGTAATGAAATTCCGGTTGGGGCACCGGGCTCAAACGATGGAGCATTAACTGGATGTGACTGAGCTGGATCTGCGCGGCACTCGATTCCGGTTTGCGTTCATAATCTTTGCTGTTGCGTCGAGCACGGCCACTCCAGGCGTTGGGGCGTTCTACGACCCAGCGTTTGGGTAGCGGAGTAAAGCCCGTGCTGCCGTCCGGGCGTTTCTTCACTTCGATCCGCCAGCCAGGCCGATTCTCCGTGAGCCACGTTGCCAAGTCATGATTGTGCTACTTGCTATGGCCAAAGAGGACCGTCAGCCGGGGAAACTCCTCCACGCTGATTTGGGCCAGGAGTTTGATCGCGGCGGCTCCATCATCCAGTGCAGCGCTCGTGCTCAAGACCACGAGGAGCAAGCCAATCGGGTCGCCTAAGACATGGCGTTTGCGCCCTTTGATTTTTTTGCCGCCGTCATAGCCCCATTCGCTTCCCCCCACTGCGGTCGTTTTGACCGATGGACTGTCGCTGCAGGCCGCACTGGGAGTGGGTTCCCGTCCTTCGTGCTTCCGCACGCGCGTCCGCAACCGGTGCACGATCTTGGCCCACGTTCCGTCCTCCCTCCACTGCGCAAAATAGTCGTAGACCGTACTCTTGGGGGAGCAAATCGTGGGGTAACATCTCCCCCTGACAGCCGGTTCGATTCTGATACAGCAACGTATCGAGCACCGCCCGCAGATCCACTCGCCGCGGTGTGCCGCCGTGTTGGGTGCGCGCCGGGGGCAAGAGGGGCTTCAGCATCACCCATTGTTCGTCCGTCAAATCGGTTGGATATCGCTTCCGGACTGGTTCCCGGTGCACCATGGTCGCGTACTCCTCTCCTCCAGGTTGTACGCCAACTATTCAGGAATTCTTAACTTTCGCCAACTAGAGTTTCCGGATAGCCTCTGAGTCCGGACTCCCAAACGCTGGCGCTGGCGTTTGAGGCGGCGCAACGGGCAGTTGCCTTGAACGACTCCTACCCCTGGGGTCATGGGTTCTTGGGTGTTGTCTACGTGGCGCAAAAACAGTATGAACCAGCTATTGCCGAGATGGAACGGGCCGTCGCCCTTGATCCTCACGATGCGGGTGTCAATGCCGTTCAGGCTGAGATACTGAGCCGGGCGGGCAAAGCGAAGGAAGCCGTGCGTATGGTGGAGCAGGCGCTGCGCCTTAAGCCCTCGGCGCCAGACGCGCACTTAGCCAGCGTTGGCATTGCCTATGCCCTGGCCGGGCAGTACGAGGAGACGCTTGCTCCCTTAAAGCAATTTCTCGCCCGCTACCCTAATATTCTTAGCCCCCACCTGACCCTGGCTGCGGTCTACAGTGAGTTGGGCCGAGATGCTGAAGCTCAGGCCGAGGCGGCGGAAGTGCTGCGGCTTAATCCTAAGTTTTCCTTGGAGGTTCACAAAGAGCGAGCGCCGATCAAAGATTCGACGGTATTAGAGCGGCATATTACGGCGCTACGCAAGGCAGGACTCAAGTGAGTAATGAGTGCCCAGTGCTGAGTTTAGGGTCTGGGGTCTAGCGGCTAGCGTCTATGGTCCAGACAGAATAGATTAAAGGCTCATGAGCTTTGATTACACTCTCCCAAAGAATCAAGAAGCTTGTCTCTGTCGTAGAGTGCTTTCGATCTGCCGAATCCGCTCGTCGCACGCCATCTTGATCCAGGCTTGGCGCGTTACTCCAAGCCGCTGACATTCGGCGTCGATCTGGCGGAGCAGGTTGAGCGGAAAGTCAACATTCACGCGCTGTTTGGCGCGATGCTGTCCGGTGAAATACGACGAGACGTCTTCCCCACGTTCGGCGCGTTCCGCGATCTCTTCAATTTCCATCCTTTTGCGAGGAGACTGCTTAACCGATTTCTTGTGCATAGGCTTGTTTCTCTGTTGCTGTTGAGTGCCAGGCCGTCACTACCCAGATGAACTCTCCAAGCTCATCTTCCCGGTATTTGATAATAAAGGTCACGATCTTTCCTCTCACAAATCCGATAATCCGATATTGCTCTGGATCGTCAGATCGTTGGTCTTCGAGATAAGGAAGGCTGAAGAGATCATCGAGGGTAGCAAAGTCGATCCGGCGTCGTTTTAAGACCCATTGGCGTTTCTTCTCATCCCATCGAATCCGCACCCATGAAAATATACCCTTTTTATACTCTTTGGTAACCACCGATCAGCAGGCATGAACAGAGAAAAAGGCTAGCGGCAATCTCTTCTAGTTCAGTGAAGAATTTTGTTGGGGACAAGGGTGTCTGGATTCCGGGTCGCGGCATACGACCTTGCCCGGAATGACGGATGAAACAAGGGCGTCATTCCTGCCCCTCGGCTATGCTCATAAACTCCAGCCGGAATCCGGACTTTGCTATGCACCCTTTCTGTTGCACAAATGCCCGCAGGCCGTTATGTCCATACATGGGAGGCGCTTGACTGAACACGTAACAAGGACCGCTTAAAGGGGAAATGACATATGAGTAAAGATAACACGAATATAGAGCTAGATCCGGTTCGGCTCTGGCGTGAATGGTATCAAAAATCGGAAAAGTCCTGGAACAACGCTGTCACGAAAATCTTAGGCGATGACCGGTTCGCCAAAAGCATGGGGAAGTACATGCAAGAGGCGCTGCATGCGCAACGGATGTTCACCGAAGCGATGGCCAAGTGGCTGGCGAGCCTGAATTTCCCCTCCCGTTCCGATGTGCTGACGCTGAGCGACCGCGTGGGAAAACTCGAAGACACTGTAGCTGGGTTGCAGGTTGAAATTCGGCAACTGCATCGGGGGTTGGCCGAACGGGGCCTTGCAACCGGCGCGACACTTCAAGTCGTCCGCCCGAAGCGAACGAAAAAGCCTCCCCAGAAGGAGTAACGTATGCCACAAGAGCAACGAATCCCAACGGAAGAGATTGCGGCCCAAGCGCGGGCGGCGGTTGATCGTGCGATTCAACGCCACATCCCAGGGCTTCGTTCGCCCAGTGAGCTGATCGGTGAGCTCGGCGTGACGCCGAAAGACGTCATCTATACACAAGGGACTCTTAAGCTATACCGCTACCGTCCTTTGTGTGATGAGATTTACCGCGTCCCGATCGTCCTCGTCATGTCCCTCGTGAGCCGCTCGTATATTTTAGACCTGGCCAAGGGACAAAGTTTCGTCGAGTTCCTTCTGCGGCAAGGGTATGATGTCTACTTAATCGACTGGGGCGTCCCACGTCCGGAACATGCAACGCTCCGCCTTGAGGATTACGTCTTAGATTTTATTCCCGCCCGCGTGCGTGCGGTAACTGAGGACTCGGGAGAACCTGACGTGTCGCTGATCGGCTACTGCATGGGCGGCCAGTTAGCGGCCATGTATACGGCGCTCCACCCCGATGGCCCGGTTAAGAACTTGGTCTGCTTCACCACGCCGATTAACGCCGAAGGCATGCCGCTGTATCGCACCTGGACAGACCCGGCGCACTTCGATCTCGATCGGCTGATAGCAGCGTTAGAGAATATCCCCCCCCGAGTTGATTGAAATATCATTCGACATGCGGCGCCCTTTCCAGAAGACGGCAGGTCAGGGGAGCAGCAGGTAGGGACGTCCCGACGGCGCGTCCCTCTAAAACTTCGCCCGCTGCTCCACTAACTCCACGATGTTGACAAGTTGGACTTTCTCATCCGCCTCTTTCGCTTTCAGCCCATCGATGAACATCGTCGTGCAGAAAGGACACGAGACGGCGATCATGTCAGGATTGGTTTCCAGCGCTTGTTGCACGCGCAGGAGATTCACCCGTTTATCGCGTGGCTCTTCCATCCACATCCAACCGCCGCCGGCGCCGCAGCACATGGCTTTGTTGCGGCTGCGCTCCATTTCGTTGAGCCGCATACCGGGCAGGCGCTGGAGAATTTCCCGCGGCGTTTCGTATACGCCATTATAGCGACCGTAATAGCAGGAATCGTGATAGGTCACGTTCGTATGCCGCCTCTCCTCTTTGAGCTGAATCTTTCCACGCTTAATCAAATCAGAGAGCAGATCCGCCGCATGAATCACCTCATAGTTCCCGCCGAACTGCGGAAACTCGTTCTTCATAGTGTTGAAGCAGTGCGGGCAGTTGACGATGATTTTCTTGACGTTGTAGCCGTTAAGCAGATCAACCGCCATCTGCGCCATACTCTGGTAGAGATACTCGTTGCCCAACCGCCGTGCGGTTTCGCCGTTGCAAGGCTCCTCTGGCCCAAGCACGGCGAAATTGAGTCCAGCTTTCAGCAGCAGGCGAGCGAACGAGGCAGTGGTCTTTTTGTTCCGGTCGTCAAAGGCGCCAGCGCACCCTACATAGTAGAGATATTCAGCGTTGGGATTGTTGGCGAGCAGCGGGACCTCCAATCCGGCGGCGTCCGCCCAATCCATCCGCTTTTCCGCGCTCAATCCCCACGGGTTGCCTTGCGTTTCCATGCCTTTAAATGTGCGAGTTAGCTCCGTCGGGAAACGCGCCTCTTCCTGCACCAGGTGGCGGCGCATATCGACAATTTTATCGACGTACTCAATCAAGACAGGGCAGGCTTCTTCACACGCCCGGCAGGTTGTGCACGACCACAGCACGTCATCGGCCACGACGGTGCCAACGATGTTCTCTTTCGCAACGCCGCCGCCATCTCCCTTCGCTAGCATCTGCTCGGGATGCTCATACAAATAATCGCGCAAGTTGAGGAGCAGCTGCCGCGGCGCCAGCGGCTTGCCGCTGGCCGTGGCCGGACACTGCGCAGAGCAGCGTCCGCATTCGGTGCAACTGAACATATCCAGGACTTGCTTCCAGGTAAACTGAGCGATCTGCGAGGTTCCGAAGCGTTCGGAGTTTTCCAGGTCCATTTTGTCCAGCGCGCCTGCAGGTTCCGTTTTCTTGAAGAAGACGTTGGGAATGCCGGTAATGACATGGAAATGTTTCGAGCGAGGAAGCAGATTCAGAAACGCCAAAATGATGAGATTATGCGTCCACCACGCCGTATCACTGGCGAACTTGGCTCCTCCCACGCCAAAAGCGGAAGAGAGGAAACGCCCCACAAGTCCGCTCAGAGGCTCCCACATCCGTCCAGCTTCAATCGCAGGATCGCCGGCCATATACACAAGCCGACCGCCGTCGTACACGAGGCCGCCGATGACGATGGTCATAATGAAAAGCAAAATGATCTTCGCTTCGGCATGTGACTGTTTGGTCAATCGCTCTTCCGCTGGACGAAAGCCAAAGAGTCGGGGCGGATGCGACACGATCCAGCGATAAAGCGCCACGACGACACAGACAAAAACAACAACCTCCATCACGTCTCGCAATAACATGACCGGTCCGCCCAACACTCTCGGCGAAAGTCCTGGAATATAGAAGTGATCGGAGTACGCGCGGCCGAACATTGTCACAACCTGTACGCCAAGAATGATGAACCCCCAAAAAATGAAAAAATGCAGCCAACCGGCAGGCTGCTCGCCGACGACAAACTTCTTCTGCCCAAATGCGTACACCAACGTCGCCATGAGGCGATCGGGAATCCGGTCAAAGCGATCCACCGGCCGCGCCGCCATAAGGAGGCGGAGACGCCCATAGAGGGTATGGGCAAAATGCCCAATCGCCGCAAGGACGACAAGGGTAAAAATCACGGCAGACACCATGCACTTACTCCTTCCCGATAACGCCGCTTTTTGTGCGAGGAGCAGAGGCACAGTAGCTACTTTTGCGCGGCTCCTCTAGCGCGGGTAAGCGACTAACTCAAATGAAGAGCAGGAGAAATGCAAGGGGGAGAGAGCGGATTGATAGATTTTCCCTCAAGGGCGTTAGGAAGAACTGTCGTTGCTCTCAGAAGGACTAAAGCGTGGAACATGCAGGGTGTTCGTAAGCCGTGAAGTCAGAAAAGGCGCGTCATTGCGAGGAGCCCTTCGACTCCGTTGCATGGAAGTTATTTCTTCACTCCGCTCAGGGCAGGCCCTGAGCGTGTCGAAAGGCTCGCAATGACAGCTACTCTTCAGTTGGCAGCGTGCTCTTCATGCGATCCCGCCTGCAGGAACTGCTTGATCTGCTTTTCCACCACGGTTCCAGTAAAAAAGTCGGGATTCACGCCAGTCCACAGCGTCGCGGGATTGGTGAAAACGAAATCACGGAAATCATCCTCGGTGATCACCCCATGTTCGACCAGCTCGTACGCCTCTTCTGTTACTTCGGTCATGTCCGGCACATCCCAGTGGCCGATATCGGAACTGAACACCGCGCGGAGCTTCTCACCAAAGGGATTTGCCTTGGTGTTGAAGGCGGTCACGTTCATTGGATCATCGGCTTCGCAGCCGAAGTAGAAATGGGGAATGAAGAGATCGCGAATATCTTCTTCCTTCTGTACGCCGCTGCGATGAAAATCATTGACATTCTCTGGCGCAGCTTTGGTGTTGATCGTCGCGCCGCTCGCTGTAGTCAATTGTTCAAGTTTCCCTTCGGTCACCCGCCCGCCATAACGCCGACACAGATCCGCTAACAATTCCAGGTTGAGGTTGGCGGGATTGTAGTTCTCGATGGCCTCAGGGTTGCGCTTTTTCCAGCGAGCAATCAGGTCGGCATAGATGCGCGCCCCCGTACTGACGCCGCCCTCGAGAAACGCGAATTTCAGCGCAGGGAATCGCCTGGTGACGCCGCCGAAAAATAACGCCTTACACAACGCCTCGCCAGCCTCAGCAAAGTGACCGATGTGATTGTACATGTAGGTCGAGATCGACGTGCGGCCGCCCCACCCCATCGCCGCCGAATGGAACGTCGGCGCGACTTTCAGCTCCACACACTTGGCCCACACAGGATCATAATCGTATTCGCTCTCGAGACAGAACGTATCCAGCCAGTAGGCGTACTTCGCCAGCTCCGGCGCTTGCCGCGCCACATACGGGATAGGACGCACAACATGGCCGGCAAGCATGACGGCTTTCATTCCTAATGTTTTGACAGCATAGTCAAGTTCTTCCACCGCCTCTTGCGGCGTGTGCATGGGAATTACCGCCACGGGAATGATGCGGTCGCCGTATTCCCGGAACACGTCCGCATGGTACGAGTTAAACGCCCGGCAGGCGGCACGGCGAATTTCTGCGTCATCAAGATGCGGCGCGAGCAGCCCAAACGTTGGGTAGACGACGGTGACATCCAATCCCATGTCATCGAGCCGCTCATACATCAACCTCGGCAACATAGCAGTGGCGCGATCAAAGGTGTTTTTTGTCGGCAACGCCCACCACGGAGGAATCGTGACGCGTTTGTCACGACGTTCCTCGGGAGACATGCGGTGCCAACTCAACATGCCGCCAAGGCTAGCCAGCATGCCATTGCTCCGTTCGCTCTTATACCGCTCCACGATAGCTGGTCCGCCAATGTGGCGAAGATAGTCCATCACTCCCGGCTCAAACTCGACCGTATGCCCGTCGGAGTCGATGACCGGATGGCTGAGGCGCTGGCGCACCGCAGCCGATTTCGACAACTGTGCGGTTCCCATGGCATTCCCTCCTTCTTTGCGTCACGCGATAGAAACGATAGTATAGCGCAGCCTAGCGCAAGAGAGCGTTGATGTCAGTAGAGCGATTTTCAATTGGAAGGTCCGGCGCACGTCGGCTCTCACCTGGTCTCTTTCCCACCGTACGAGAGGGGACCAATCGCTGAAAAGATGCGCTCAAGTGAAAACCAAGGTAAGAGGGTGAGAGAGGAGAAAAGGCGGTATGCACATCGCGCAAATTGAAACGGCGCGTCTCCGTTTTCGTCCCTTTACTCTTGATTATGTAGACGTGCTTCATCACTTATGGATTGATCCTGACATGCGGCGGTACTTATGGGATGATAAGATCATTTCACGCGAGACGGCTGAAGAGGTCGTTCGCGCCAGTCTTGCCTCATTCGCAGCACACCGGTTCGGCATGTGGGCGCTCAGGTTTCCCACTGATGACACTATCATCGGATTCTGCGGCCTGCGCTTCTTCGATGAACCGCCGCAAGTGGAAATATTATACGGTATTGCGCCAGCCTATTGGGGCCAGGGGCTGGCGACAGAGGCGGCGCATGCTGTGTTGCGTTATGGGTTTGCGGAGCTGCAACTCGCGCGCATCTGGGGCGGAACGGATGGGCTGAATGTCGCCTCACTGCGTGTGCTGGAAAAACTAGGCATGACCTACGAAAAAACCGTGCCGATGCCGCTCGGAGCAGGGCCGTATTATTCGCTGACGCGCGAGGCGTTTCAGAGGCAAGGAGGGGTGAGGTGACTACCTCGCCCCTGCAGAAAGTCATCCTTTCTGAACTGCTTCCATTAACGGCTTCACCGAATCGGCGTCGAAGTAATCGCGCCAATGGGTAATTTTGCCGTTTTTGAGTTCAAACACGCCCAACACAGGCAAGTCGAGTTTCACTGATCCTTTTGCCCATTCCTCCAGCCGCTCGTTCATCACGGTGTTGCCGGACGAAGTGGTGTGCTTGATATTCATCTTTACCGTCGCGCGGCCTGGCCCCTCCAGAAAAGGTCCGAGCACTTGCCGCACGCCGGCGTGACCTGTGACTGGTTGCCAGGGAATGTTGTGATACACTACATCTTCAGACAGGTACGGCAGCAGTTTTGCCAGACTTCCGGCTTCGAGTGATTGACAAAACTCAGTGACAATCTTTTCGTTCTCTGCGCTCATAGCATCCTCCTTCTGCGCATTCT
>DATLYA010000347.1:0-6321 GCA_035575235.1 Candidatus Methylomirabilota bacterium | reverse complement strand
GTGAAGAAGTTTGGATTCATGCCTGCCCAGAAACGTACGGGGTTGCCGAAGACAAAATCATGGAAATCTTCCTCTGTAAGGAGCCCATTCTCCACGCCTTCGTACGCCTCCACGAGCACCTCTGTCATATCCGGCACGTCGAAATGGCCGATGTCCGAGCCGAAGATGGCGCCGAGCTTCGCGCCGTAGGGATTGACGTGACTCTTGAACGCCCATGACGTGACGGGATCATCCGCCTCGCAACCGAAGAAAAAATTCGGCACGAACAGGTCCCGAATGTCGGACGCTTTCTCAATGCCGCACGCCCCGAAGTCATCGAGTTGCTCTGGTCGCTCCATCAAGAGCCCAACGCCAGGTTCAATCTGGTCAAGTTTGTTCACCAGCGCAGACGAGCCATATTTTTTCACGAAATCAATCAGCAGATCTCGATTCAAATTCGCGGGGTTGGTGGCTTCCAGGGCGTCGGGATTGCGCTTTTTCCAGTGGCCGATCAAGTCGCTATACAGACTGCACGCCCAGCCGACGCCGCCCTCCAAAAAGGCGAATTTCAGCTTGGGAAACCGCCGGGTCACTCCCCCAAGGAACAACGCTTTGCAGACCGCTTCTCCCGCCTGGCCAAAATGGCCAATGTGATTGTAGACAAAGTTAGAAATCGAGGTGCGCAAACCGATGCCGGACGACGCCGAATGAAACGTTGGCGGAACGCCGAGTTCCTGGCACTTGGCCCAGACGGGATCGTAGTCATAGGCGCTATCAAGCCCTAGCGTGTCATGCCATACGGCATAGCGGCTCGCCTCGGGGTTTGTTTTGGCGACGGCGGGCACGGTGCGGCGCGCCAGGCTGCCCAGCATGGCGACTTTGAAGCCTAAGGTCTTGACCGCAAACTCTAACTCTGCGATCGCCTCTTGCGGCGTATACATGGGAATCACCGCCGCCGGAGTTAACCGGTCGCCGAGTCCCTTGAATTGATCCGCCGTAAACATATTGAATGCGCGGCAGGCGGCGCGGCGCACTTCTTCATCTCGTAGAAACGGGGCAAACAGCGCGCCGGACGTTGGGTAGATCACGCCGAAATCAATCCCCAATTCGCCCATGCGCTCGTACAACAGCTTCGGCAGCATCGCGGTGGCGCGGTCGCGCGTGTTCTTTGTTGGCACGCCCCACCACCCCGGTTGCAGCATGCGGCGCTCGCGACGTTCTTCCGGCGAGGTCTGCGCCCACTTCTTGTTGCCAAACTGGTTCGCGACTTTCCCGTAGCGTTCAACAACCCGGTCGCCGCCGACTTGTTTCAGGTACTCTATTGCGGCAGGCTCGAACTCGATCCAATGACCGTCAGAATCAATCACTGGATGTTTCAGCTGTGCATGAATTGTGGCTGCTTCAGCCGCATGGTTGGCTGACATACGTTCCCTCCTTTGCTCGATGACAACAGTTCTGTTTTACCACGTTGTGGCCTCAGGGTCAGATATGCCTTCTTCACTATGGCGCGGCGGCGCTACAATGCCTTGATTGGCGGATACTCGCCAACCTCAAGGCCAAACGCCTCGGCCTGGTGCAGCAGATCTAACGCGTTCCGCACATGCGCGTAATCAATCATCATGCCGTCATAGGTCACCGCCGCACGCCCGGCCTGCTCGGCTTCGTACATGGCTTGCAAAACGCCTTTGTTCCACTCAATTTCCTCTTTGGATGGCGCGAAGACTTCGTTGGCAATCGGCACGGCGGAGGGGTGAATCAGCAGCGCGCCGCGGAAGCCAATCTCACGCGCGCGCTGCAGCTGCGCGCGCACCAGTTCCGTGTCGCTGACTTCCAATGAACCGCCGCATAAGGGATACTCGATGCCCGCCGCACGCGCGGCTAACAGCATGTGAGAGGCCATGTACAAGGTTTCCAGCCCAGGGCGCGTCCATTTATATCCAATCGCCTTCGTGACATCGCCCGAGCGCGCCCCGACGCCGCCCACAATATTGCCCACTCGCGGGCAGGCGGTCGCCAGTTGATAAATATTCATGATGCCGCGTGCGGTTTCCGGCAAGACAATGATCTCCACCGAGTTTGGCGGCAAACCTGCTTTTCGCTCAAACAGTTCAATCCATGCATCAACCTTGAGCACCTCCTCGACCCGCTCAAGCTTCGGAATGGCGATGGCGACAAGGCCGACAGTGACCACGGCTTCCACGTCTTCCCCAGTCAAACCGGTATTCAAACCATTGACGCGCACAACGATCGGCACGCCACGCTGACGCGAGCGTTCAATCCCCGCGCGCACGATGCTCCGTGCTGCGGCTTTTTCAGGGATCGGCACGGCGTCTTCCAGATCTAAAATCAGCGCATCCGGGCCATACTGCGGCGCTTTGTCGATCCAGTCGGGACGGTTGCCAGGAACAAAGAGAATCGAACGATACAGTTTCATGAGGGAGCTCCTCCATCAATGGCATCGGCGTGGATAACCTCCTCTCTCTAGCTTGCTTCTGCTCGGCGAGCAAGAGAAAACCAGTGTGGCAACAGCGGGTGCCAATGTCGGGCGGGAGCATCAAAGAGCAAACCCACGGCATCGTAGCGCCAAGTCCTAGCGCTGTCATAGTCGGCCTCGCCTTGCGCTTTAGGGGTTGCCAGGTCATCAGGAATCACGTAGGGAAACTACGTCTAGAAGCTATGTAGGGAGACTGACGCCAGGATCTCCATGAGATTCGGCAGAGAGATGTCATCATCATGAGCAGATTGGCGGTCGGTGGAGAGAGTATATCAGTCATTGTCCCGGCGCTGAATGAAGCGCAGGCGCTGCCGGAACTGATTCGCCGGCTCGATAAGGTGCTCAGAGTGTTGGCTCGTCCGTATGAGATCATCGTAATTGATGACGGCAGCACGGACGCCACCCCTATGATCTTGCGCGAGTTAGCGGCGCAGTATCCAGGCATGCAGGGCATCCGTTTTCGCCGCAATTATGGCAAAGCGGCGGCGCTATCCGAAGGCTTTAGCCGTGCGCAGGGAGACTTCCTGATTACGATCGACGGAGACTTGCAAGATGTGCCCGAGGAAATTCCTCGCTTCATCGATGTGCTTGCGCATGACGCTGATGTCGTCTGCGGTTGGAAACAAGACCGGCAAGATTCCTGGACCCGCGTGCTCAGTTCGCGACTCTTCAACCTGATGACCCGGCTTCTCACCGGCCTTACTTTGCATGACATCAACTGCGGCCTTAAGGGCTATCGTCGGCAGGTCGTGCAGGAAATGCAGCTGTATGGCGAGATGCATCGCTTCATCCCGGTTATTGCCCGACAACGCGGCTTCGTCATCACTGAAATCCCCGTGCGCCACGCCTCCCGCCGCTTTGGCCGCTCCCGTTATGGATGGTCTCGCCCCTTAAGTGGTCTTTTTGACCTTATCACGCTCTTAATGCTCGGTCGCTACACTCACAAACCACTCCACTTCTTTGGCATACTTGGGCTTGGTTTTTTCTCAGCCGGGTCGCTCATCTCTCTCATACTCCTGATCGGCTGGTTGCAGGGACAATGGATCGGCAACCGTCCACTCTTTCTCGTCGGCATCTTCTTCCTGCTCTCGGGTCTGCAGTTCATCTTTTTTGGGCTGCTTGCCGAGCTCATGATCTATCTCAGCGGACGTCGAGAAGATTGCGGCATAGCCGAAATCATTGAACATGGCCGACCGGAGATAGCACCTGCTGTGCGCCACCTTTCTTGACCGAGCTGGTTCAAGACGATGCGCTTCGTGCTTGTTGGTCCCTCAGCGCCGCTCCGTGGCGGCATCGCCATCGATAACGACGCATTGGCTCAGGCGCTCATCTCAGCTGGTCACGAGGTCTCTCAGATTAGCTTCCGCCGCCTGTATCCAGCGCTGTTGTTTCCTGGCCACAGCCAATATGATCCTACTACTATCTTCACTCCTGTGCAGGCGAATCATTATCTTGACAGCCTCAACCCGCTGAATTGGCGCCGCGCCGCGCGCCTTATTGCGCGCTGCCAACCCGAAGTCATTACCTTCCAGTGGTGGCACCCCTTCTTTGCTCCCTGTTACGCCGCTGTCCTGGCGCGGCTAAAAACACTCTGCCCGCGTTCCACGCGCTTACTGATTTCTCATAACACGCGACCGCATGAGCCGCTGCCCGGGCAAGACCTCGCGACACGAGTGGTGGCAAAGCTGTGTAGCGGCGTGATCGTGCATTCGCAATCCGAGCATGACTTGATGACCGCTGTCGCTCCGGGCGTGTCAGTGCGCATCGTTGAATATCCGCTCTTACAAACGACCACGCCGTTGCCGTCACGGGACGAGGCGCAGCGTCGCCTTGGCGTATCAGGCCGCACGCTGCTCTTCTTTGGCTACATTCGTCATTACAAGGGTGTCGATATATTGCTACAGGCGCTGGCGCGCGCTCCCAAAGAGCTAGGGACGTCGCTGCTCATTGCCGGCGAGTTTTATGAGCCAATTGAACGCTATATGGCGTTGATTCAAGAACTCGGTATCGCCCAACGCGTTCGCATCATGAACCGCTACATTGGCGAGCCTGAATGGCCAGATCTTTTCGCAGCGACGGACGCCTTGGTGCTGCCATATCGCTCCGCCTCGCAAAGCATGTCGATCGCACTGGCGTATCGATTTGGTAAACCGGTCATTGTCAGCCGCGTGGGTGGATTAGCTGAAGCGGTGGAAGAGGGCCGCACGGGCTTGATTGCTGATCCCGAGCCGGCAGCGCTGGCATCGGCGATTCAGCGCTTGTACGCCGAGCTGCTTCCCGGTCCGTATCAGACGCATATCGACGCTCGGCGGCAGCGCCTCGGCTGGGAGCCATTTGTTCAACTGCTTGAAAGCTGGGCGGCGCCTCGTTGAGTCCTTCACCCAGCCCACAGTATGCTGTCTGGGCTCGCCATGCACCTCAAACTCACACTCGAATACGACGGCGCGAACTATTACGGGTGGCAAATCCAGCCGAATGCGCCAACCGTGCAAGGCGCGGTGGAGGCAGTTTTGCACAAACTGTTTGGGAAGCCTGTTCGAGTCCGCGTCGCGGGACGGACGGATAGTGGCGTGCACGCGTTGGGACAGGTCATCGCGTTCACCGTGGAAAAGACGATGGAATTGAAGCGGTTGCAACAGAGTCTCAATGCGCTCTTACCGTCGGACATTGCCGTGAAGCACATTGAGGAAGCAGCGGTGACGTTCAATCCGCGGCGCGACGCCATCAGCCGTGTTTATCAGTACCGTATCTGGAATCACCCCTGGCGTTCGCCGATTTGGGCGCGCTACTCCTGGCATATTCCCTATCCGCTTGCGCTTGAAGCTATGAGTCAGGCTGCGGCGCTGCTTGTTGGCGAGCATGACTTTTCCTCATTTCAAGGAGCGGATGCTGTTGCCCGCAATCCACGGCGTACGGTGATCCGCAGCGCCGTGCAGAGGAGCGGAGATCTGCTGATGTATGATGTTGAAGCGTGCTCTTTTCTGCGCCACATGGTGCGCAACATCGTCGGGACACTCATTGACGTCGGTCGTGGCTCGTTAAGCGTCGAAGAGTTTGCCGCCATCTTCGCGGCGTGCAACCGCGCCAAAGCAGGACTGACTGCGCCGCCCCACGGCTTGTTCCTGGTTGAGGTCAAATACTGAAACGAGGCTGCACCTTTCAGTATCCACCCGTCAATAAGTCGTCAGGTCGTCAAGTCAAGACGTTGTTTCTTCGCCTTAAAGACTTGACGACTTTTGACTTTTTCCGACTTCCCTGTCATGAAGGTGCGTATGGATGCGCAAAGACAAACGTCTCGCTACGCCTTTTATGTGCTCAGCGTGTTGTTCTGGGTGAATGTCCTGAATCTGATCGATCGTCAGGTTGTTTATATCCTCTTTCCCCTCCTCAAAGCGGATTTACAGCTCACCGACGCTCAACTTGGCGCGTTGGGCGCGCTGCCGTTCGCTTTGTTCTACAGTCTGATGGGCATTCCTATTGGGTGGCTGGCTGACCGCTGGCATCGCGTGCGGTTGATTACCATCGGGTTGACGATGTGGAGCGGCTTGACGACTCTTTGCGGCGTGATGCGTGGGTTTTGGTCGCTCTTCGCCGTGCGCGTCGGCGTCGGCATCGGCGAATCCTCCTGCGCCCCTGCCGCGCAAACCATCCTGAGCGATTATTTCCCTCCGGCACAACGCTCGACTATTTTGGCGGCTTTCAACTGCGCCGTGCCGATCGGCCACGGGCTGGGGCTGTATCTTGGCGGGATTATCGCACAACACTGGGGCTGGCGCTGGACATTTTATCTGCTGGGGATTCCAGGAATCCTGCTGGCTCTCCTGGTCGCCAGACTCAGAGAGCCAGTG
>DATLYA010000346.1:0-8653 GCA_035575235.1 Candidatus Methylomirabilota bacterium | reverse complement strand
CGCGAGCTCGGGGTCCTGAATCGCTCCGGACAGCAACCCCAAAGTAGGATAGAGAAACACCGCGTCGATGCCATCAAGGTCCAGGTCAGCAATGCGCGCATGCGGATCAAACCCGCCTTTTCGGCCTTCGACGTAGCGAATGTCCTGCCGGGCGGCGCCTTGGCGCGCGCCGATAGCGCCGGCAAATCCTAGTCCTTTGGCCCCGCCGATCAGGCGGCCTTCGATCAGCAACCGCTCCTTGCCGTCGGTATCCACTTTGAGCTGCGGGGCGCGGTCGCGAAACTGTGGATCCAGATACTCCACCCAAAAATTGGGCGGCTCCAGAACGTGGCCATCGGCATCAATGACGTTGTACGATCGACTCATGGGTACCCTCCTCTTTTATCAGGTTCATTCTCTCTTCCAGCGTCCTACCATCTTGTCGCCTGGGAGACAAGTTTAGGAAAGAAAGGGGTCAGCCTTCAGGAGTCAGTAGTTTGAGGAGGAACCGGGGAAACGGAGAGACGGGGAGGAAGAGGGTCTGGTCTCCACTTCTCCCCGTCTCCGGTTCTCCGCTGCATTCCTCATGCCGGCTCCTGCCGCCTAGCTACTCTCTCTCAGCCTTCTGCCCGCCGCACGCGGGTGAGCCAAAACTCCACAATCGCCTGCACCAGGCCGAGATAGGCGTCCAGATCATTCGGTTTGACGAAGTAACAGCTTGCTCCTATATCATAGGCCCGACGCACTTCGTTCTCTGTGCGCGTGCTGGTCCAGATCATCACCGGGATGCGCCGCAGGACAGGATCAACCTTCATCTCGGCTAAGACCTCCCAGCCCGTCTTGATCGGCAAGTTGAGGTCGAGAAACACCAAATCGGGGCGCGACGCCGAGGCGACAGCGCTCTCACGGCGGAGAAACGCCAGCGCCGCTGCACCGTCTTCCACCAGATGAACCGTGCTGCGCACCGGCCCGGTGTCAATGGCCTCTTTGACTAACCGCGCATCCCCTGGATTGTCCTCGACCACAAGAATCGTCATTGCGTTGCTCCATTCCGGCAAACAAGCAGGAAACCGAGCAAAGAGCATCGCGCTCTTTCTCTTTTTGCCTTTTATATTTTCAGTTTTGCATTTTTAATTTTTCACTCTTCATTCTCTTTCCTCCACATTTTTTCACTAATAGTGAAAAAGACGGTCGTGCCTTGCCCCGGCGTAGACTCGACCCAGATGCGTCCGCCGTGACGCTCGATGACTTTTTTGCAAATCGCCAATCCCATGCCAGTCCCCGGATAGGCACTGCGCGGCTGTAGACGCTGAAAGAGGTGAAAGAGTCGGCCATCGGCCGGAACTTCCATGCCAATACCGTGATCGCGCACGGCAAACACCCAGACAGCTCCCTCCCGCTGTACGGTAATATGGATGCGGGGCGGCGTGTCGCCATGGAACTTTATCGCATTGTCCACCAAGTGACGAAACACGAGCGCCAGATGCGCTGGAGCAGCAGACAACGTCGGCAACGGGTCATGCGTGATTTGAGCCTGCGTCAGGGCGATTGGGCCCTGTAAGACAGTCACCACCTGCCGCAGCACGTCCTCACAATCCGTGATTCGCTCTTCCGTCGCTTCTAATTCAATCATCAGATAGTCCTGCACGTTGCGGAGGAGCTCGATCATACGGTGCGCGCCCTCGATCACATAGGTCAGAGACTCGTCCGCGTCCGGGGACAGCCCGGGACGGAAGAAGCGCACCAGACGCTGCGTATGGATTTTCATTTGCCGCAGTGGTTCCAGCAAGTCGTGCGAGGTTAAGAAAGCGATCTGGCGCAAATCGGCGTTCACCCGCTCCAGATCGCGGGCGTGGCGGGCCAGCGCGTCTTCGACCTGCACGCGGGCGGTGATATCAAGCCCGTAACCGATGAGCCCTGTAGGCGCGCCGCGTTGATCAGTCTGCAGCGAGAAGGCGAAGTGGACCAGGCGCGTCTCGCCAGACTTGCAGCGTTGGCGGAGTTCGATCTCATGGCGGCCCTGAAGGCGCACAGGGGTCAGCACCTGGACGAGGAACTGTGAGCGTAGATCTTCAGGGAAGAGCCGCAGCACAGATTGGCCGAGCATTTCCTCGGGGGTGTACCCGTACAGGCGCTCTGCTCCTTGGTTCCAACTGGTCACACGACCCGCCAGGTCGGTGGTGATCACCGCATCATGGGTATGCTGCACGATCTCAGCCTGATGCTGGAGCGCCGCCTCGGCCTGCTTACGGACGGTGATATTTTGCATCTGCACCACAAAGTACAGTGGCGCCTGCTGTCCATCGCGCAACAGTGTAGCGTTCTCGGACACCCACACAGGCTCATCCTGTCGCCGCCGGTAGCGCAGCTCGATCTGATAAGCAGCTTGCTCACCAGCCAGCACGCGGCGAATCGCATCCTGCCCCAGGTCCCAATCTTCAGGATGCGTGAGCGCGCGGACCGTGGTCTGCAATAATTCCTTCGCCGGATATCCCAACAGGGCGCAGCACGCTGCATTGACCCGGAGATAACGGCCATCAGGCGCGACAAGCGCCATGGCGACCTGTGTGTCCTCAAACATGCGGCGAAAGCGCGTCTCGCTGTCCTGCAGCGCCGCCGCCAGATACGCGATCAACAGCATGACTAGCGCGGCCAGCGCCAAGCCTACCTGATCCGCAAGGGTAGCAACGGCTAGCGAGCGCAAGGGTGCGAACCAGAAATAAGCGGCCGCGATTGTACACAAGGCGGCCGTTAGCAGCCCTGGTCCCAGACCGCCGTACCAAGCGCTGACCATCACGGCGGGATACAGCAGCAGGAAGGGCATTTTTTCGCCCCACAGCGGAGCCAAGAGCTCACCGAGAACCACAGCCAGAGCCACGTTGACGAGCGCGACCCCATAGCGCAACACTAATGAGTGCGAACGTTGTAACCCTGGAGGAAGGTGCGCCGTGAGCGGCGCAGAGCTGTGTCCCTGGCCTCCTGGAGTCGGGTGTGGTGGTGCGAGTACGCTGAATTGTACCACGGGGATTTCCTCTACGCGGCGTACTGTAGCGCAGCCTTTCACGCTATTGCTTTCGTGAGTGATGCAGAAACCGTCTTCTGACGCCGCCGTTGGCCATACTCCTCGGCGTGACGCCGCCAGTGGGCTTTGTTTTGACAACGACGACTACAATAGCGACGCGCCGGAACGCCCCCAAATGCACCCCACAGGCCGGACACGCTTTCTCTTCTTGCAAGACGTAGTGGGTAACTTTCACCATGCGAGTCGCACCAAGCGCCATGAGCTCCTCCCGCGCGCGAGCGCACTAGGGCTCATCTCAGCGCATTTTTGCCACTATGCAAGAGCAGGGGGCGTCTGGTCGGCGACACACGGCTGAGAGGAGCAAAGCGGACATACTGTCCTTGCCATGACATACGCGACTCCGCCTTACGCCGTGGGTCGCCTTGCTAACCGCACGACCAGCACTGCGCCAATGATACTAGACAAAAGTAAGCACCCCCATGTCCAGCCATTCCACCGCTCAGCATACAATTCCGGCTGACGGGAACCACGAATGCCTGGAATGCTCGCCAAGTCGCCGTCGCCGCCGCTGACTTTGAGCTGAGCCTTCATGCCTTTTTCCGTGTGCTGGGCGATGTCACAATGCACCAGATACGTCTTCTTTGCACTGGGGACGATAAATGTTCCGGTCTTTTGTCCGCCGCCGCTCACTTCAAGATGAAACATGCCTTCGGGATACAAATATCGCGGCAATCCATGAATCATCCATTGATGACGCACTTGATCCTCATTGACAAGAGTGACTGTCACCTTTGTACATGGAGCAACGTTCCATTCCCGCTGGTCATAGGTAAACATAACGCCATTGAACGGCTGAGCGTATCTCCTCCCTGCATGGACGGTAATTGTTTGTTCGCCGGCGATTCTTGAGCAGTCGCGAGGCAGTTGATCCAGGTTTTCGTTCATGACCGCACCTTCCATATCCATACGCATGCCGGAATGGTCCGGATGTTCATGGCGCAGGTGGTGGACGTGAGAGTTGTCGTCGGGGGCCTGCGCTCGCGCACGCTGAGGGAAAAGTAGCACTATGGCAAACAGGATAAATAACGACTTTGAGACAAAACTCTTGGCAACAGGTGAGACGCCTGTCATTGCGAGGAGCCGCAGGCGACGAAGCAATCTCTGTATTCGGACAAAGAACGCTTCGCGGAGTTTATCCCGAGCGTCCTTCGACTCCGCTGCGCTACGTTCAGGATGAGCGGAAGCGAAGGGCTCACCATGACAGCTTCCCTTCCAAGCAATCAAGCGAATGTTGCCCCATAAGCCTAAGGTAAGTTGCCGCATCACTTGGAATCTCTTTTACAGCTTCCGCTGACGCGGCTTCCATGAGCGGCCCAACGTCAACAGCAGTCCCAGGAACGCCCCGCTCACAAACCCAAGCGCCACAGCGCGAGGCCAGCGCGGTGAACGCGCGCCAGCCTCGCCAAACATGCCTGTAGGATCGTACGCCGCCCATACAGGAATTTCTCTTTTGTAGTATCGCGGCGAAAAGAACGGCGCCCAATCTACGCCTTGCGTCTTCGGCCAACCATGCTCATCAATATACGAACGATAGACAATTGCCCCCATGCTCCCGCCTGGATGCATGCCGTCTGTGGTAAACGCACGCTCTTTGTGGTCATGCAACATCCACACCCCCTCTCCATAGCTATGGAGGCCATCATTAGTCGTGTTTAAATCCAGATCCAAGCGCTGCGCCGTACTGAGCCAGACGACATCGCGGGTAATGCGCGCGGCGGGCGGATGCTCCACGCCGTCGTAATGCGTAATGGTCATCTTATGGCCGTGGCTGTGCAACGAAAGCCCTTCTTCACCACCGGCTAGGACCCGTAGTTTGACATGCTGATTGGGCTCAACAACGACAAGTGACTCGCGGAAGGTATAAGGAAACGAGCGACCGTTGAGCAGGAAATAATTGGCTCGCCGCGTGGTGATGTTGTATTCACGGTTCATTGCCTTTTCGATCAGGCGTGGGTCATTGCTTGTTTGAATGATATTGTTCAGCCCGCTGTCGATATCCTGGAAATGGAGATCGTATTCTTGTGCATACTGCTCGCGCACCGCCACGGAGGGATGACGGACCTGCCCTGCTCCGATGTTTAAGGTCTGCACCCAGTTGTCAGGTCGATTCTCCTCGACTACAAACATCCCTTGCAGTCCCATGTGAATATGGTGCTGCGGCTGCACGTGACAATGGTAAAACATGGTGCCCGGCTGCCGCGGCGCTAATTCAAAGACCCGGCTCTTGCCCGGCTCTACCTCGCCATGTCCCGTGTGAAATGCAGGATCACCGGTAAAGACGTACGTCCGGCTCTCCCCAGGCATCACCGGCAATTCACTCGTCTCCGGCGCGCCATCGTTACCCTGGTGTTCATGATGTGAATAAGGATGATCGACGCCGTGAAAGTGAATCGTATGCGGGAAGTAGTGTGTGTTCTCTAACACGACCTGCACCGTATCGCCTTGCTCCACGCGAATGACCGGCGAGGGCGCGCGCAATAAGTCATTGGCTTCGATGCTATCGGCATTCTTTGTCGCCATGCCGTGGGTTTTCGGCGCGAAGACCCAAAAGCCCGGCTGCACGCCAGGGGCGATAAAAAAGGCTGGGACCGGTTCAGGGATATCCGGCGAGCGTCCGTTCAATTCAACGACTTCTAATTTAATAGTGACGACGTCCGGATCTCCATCGCCGTCCTTATCGTCTCCCATGACAATGGCGTCAGGGGCGAGTCCGGATTTCATGAGCGTGTCCATCGACACGTTATTTGTGCCTTTCACCGACGCCGCCACCGTCCACGGGTTGTCGGGGTTGCAGGCGAGCGATTCGTCTACGGTCACGCCTTCAATTTCCTGTTGCTTGCGCCAGTCTGGATGCGTCTCAGGGCAAAACGGCTCTACCTGATCAAGTACTGCTTTTTGGCTGCCCGGCGGCGCTTCGTAGGAGGGTGCGCCAACCCACGCATCATAAACGGATTGCAGCGATTGGGGAACCCAGGAAGGAGAAATCAGCAGTATGGCGGCCACAAGCAGACCGAGCGCTAACAGTACAGACGAGACGCGAGACGACAGCATTGTCGGCGAACGTAGTGGGAACAGAAGGAAAGTGCAACGGCGGTTTTCCTGATTGTCTCTCGTGCGCTTAATGAACTTTAACGATCAAAATTGGCAATCCCGCTCTGGCAGACAAGGCGTTTTGCAACGTAGGGGTACGGCGCGCCGCGCCCCTACGAAGGCGGCGTAAGTACCGAACTTGGTCGGCAAAATTCATCAGAAGGGAAATGAATCGGGCAGGAATTGGTCATTAGAGCGCCAAATGAGGAAGCGGCGAGGACATAGATTCCTCGCCGCGCTTGTCTTTTAAGGCAGGAATTGGCCGCGGAACAGGGTCGGTACAACGCCCGAGCGCACCGTCACCAATTGCTGGCCACCCCGCGCATTCTCAAATCGCAGGATGCCTCCGATAAACTGCTGCGGGTCTTTCACCGGGATTAGTCGCTCAGTGCTGAAGATTGGACTTGAGATGGTCAATGCCAGCTCTTTGGTCTCGCCTGGAGCGATCGGTTCTTTGGGCGCGACCTCGAGCGGTCCGACGAAATCGCGCGGCCCGGCTTTCGCCTGCTCTTGTTCCCCACCCGTTACAAACGTCGCCATCCCGATGATAAAGCGATTCACAGTGATAGCGCTGTCCGCAATATTTTTCACCTGGACTTTCATCACCAGCGTATCGGTCGCCTCATCATAGGTCGCTCCGTTCATGTGTACTTCCGCCAGTTTCTCTCCCGACGAAATGTGGCGTGGGGTAATCCAGTCTGTTTGCTGCGGCCACCTGACCGGATAGCTAGTGGCTGAGTAGGTCCAACCAGCGATGAGCAGCGCAATCGTCAGCCCAGCAATAATATTCATCCACATATGATCGCGCGGCGTGATCAAACCGATATCCGGGGCGTCATCGTTCGCCGGCAGTTGCATGGTCACCGCCAGGTTTGTCACTGTTCGTTTTGTAAAGGTCCAGTACACCATCCACGCCATGCCGAGCAGCAATCCGGCAAAGGACCACCACCATACAAATTGACCGCCATAGGTGTTGAGCTCTATCGTCTCGCCATTCAGCAACTTTACAGGAAATTCAAATTTCCCTGCCCCGGCTTTCACGGTCACCCACTCCCCGGGGCCGACGAGCGTGCCAGTACCGCTGACGGCTATTCCCGGATGCACATGCCAGCGTCCAGGTTCTTTCCCCAGGAGCACCATTTTGAATTGATAGATTCCTCCTTTTTCGGCAAAAAATGAACCAACGGCGGACTGGTCATTGATCGTTCTGTCTTTCAGAGCGAACACCGGCCCTGGCACCACCGGAACGATAGCAGCGAGCTCCGGCTCCGCTAATGTATGCGGCCAGGTCTCTAGAATCTTGACCGTCCCCGTCACTGTGACAGGTTGACCAATCTCAACCTCCGTGGGCGTGATCGAAACATCGTAGAATGCTGTGGTCATGTTTTTGAGGAATGGTTGATCGCCAGCTTCGCCATGGGCAAAGACTTTGGAGGCGCTGACTACCACAAGGAAGGCCCATGTCATAAGGCTTATCCGTAGCTGTCTATCCATCGCTCGCTTTCCTCCTGACATCCAAGTCGCCGTGTAACTGAGCATTGCCTGTGATTTTTCGCAAACGCGGTCTTCGTCTGACGCGGGCGGTGCGCATAGGAGGAGCATGCCTGCCCTGCCCCCTTACTCCGCCGTCCTGGTTGTCGTTCTTTTTAGCTGAGGGCCATAGCATCACTGCCCAGTAACTGACAAAACCGAGCACGCCAGAAGTGATCAGTGGCGGACCTACCTCGTCTGGCCCCATGCCGCCGTGCGCGTGCGCCAGACCAGGCAGCACCAGCAAAGACGCAAGGGCGGCGATACTCACGCGCCATACTGGATGGATCACCGTGAACGGCCAGTTTTTGATACATTGCCGCATTATTCTCGTCATAAGTATCTCAGAGAGTTTTGATGTAGCGCCTGATCGGCCACACGGCGAGATAGCGGCCAATGAATTGGCCAATCCAGTAGCCGACAAAGGCCGCCGTGCCGCCGAAGGCCAGGGAGACATATTGTGTTTCGCCTAAAAAACTGCGAAGAGCGCCGCGCTCGATGAGTCGCAGGTACTCTGGAGTCTGCGACCGGATATACGCAATGCCCTGCACATCAGCCACGGTAAGCACATGGTCCATAAACATGGCAGGCTGGAGAAACGGAGCCAAGGGCACGTAGTTGTACGCCCACACCAGAACCACCCAGAGATGAGCGCCGACAAAGGAGGTAATAAGGAAGCTCTTCGTCTTCATCAACGTCCAGTCCAGGATAATGCCAGCGCAAATTGTGGAAATAGGCCACACAAAGTTCATTGGATAGGCTTCCGCTATATGCCACTGGAAATACCGTCCCACCCACGCCGCCATAAAGAAGCACACCGAGGTGTAGGTCGCGCCGGTGGGGAACCGCCACGCCACCCACTGAATATATTGGAGCGCTGATGGAATGATGATGGTGGCAAAGGCGGTAATAACCGGCCACCACTGAGGGTCTTTCCAGTCGGTCCAGAAATCCCAATCGCCCGCGAACAAT
>DATLYA010000345.1:0-12957 GCA_035575235.1 Candidatus Methylomirabilota bacterium | reverse complement strand
AAATCAGGAAAACCGTACAATAACAGCTATTGCTGGGTCATGCGCATCGTCGACGGTAAAGTAAAAGAGGGCACAGCGTACATTGACACCGAGCTCGTATCGGAACTGTGGACGTCATAGCTCTTGCAAAAGAGGGGCGCGCTGTGATGCACCCCTCCAGTTCGTGCCATCCCGGCTTTTTCTTCATAGGAATGCGCGCAAGAGAAGCCGGCGGCTCCGATCCCGATTCTTGCGAATCCCCAAAGGAATGACCAGGTGTAATCGTAGGAGTCGCCGAGAATCACCGGCCCCATCACACCGCCAAGTCTGCCGAAAAGCCCGACGCATACGCCGGCGGCGACGTCAACGACCTCGGCTGGAAAAAGATCAAAAAGCGACACGGTGAGTGCATTGAAGGCGGCGTTGGAAAAAAAGAACTGCGCTCATGCACATTGTGGGCATCATCACATCTTGTGCAGCAGGCATGACTGTCAAACTTTTGACGATTGTCGTTAGAGAAAGGACATGACGCTGAGGAGGATTTGTCTACAAGAGTAAGAAAGATCTGTATGAGAGATGAAGAATTCTCACGAGTTATCCTCGCTGAGAATTCTGTTCAGCGCGGCCGTGCTCGACGGTATGGGAGTTGCTTTTTCTTGAGGAGGGGAACGGAGAGGTGGAGCTGAGGAAATAGGAAGGAGAAAGGATAGTATGTATGAGGACTGCTCGCGCTTTGAAAAAGGAAGCCCCGACATCAGCAGGTGTACTCGTCTTCTGCGAACGGCGCATTACGTCTTCGGACCATTGCCTGACGTGTCACTCGCGCCGGAAGACTTGGGTCAGCAACTTGGGATGGGTATGTACAGCATGTTTTGAGCACTATAAACAAGCCGCCGAACAAGTCGTTGAGGTCGGACAGGGCGTGGCGCGTCTGCGCCACGCATACGAGCTCGCAATTCACGCCTATCAACGCGCTCGTGACGAAGCGCTCAGGTGAGAAGCTGTTCGTAGTTCTTTCCTTGATAGAGGATTGCTACTTGATCGCATAGGCGTTCGGCGGTGAACCAACGCCGCCGGGCAGGTTAAGCGGTGCAGAGACAAGCATAAATTCATAAACGCCATCATTTTTGCAGTCCTGAGCCAGTTCATCGAGGTCCCAGACTTCCCCAATTGGCATGCCTTGGAGTGCGATCAAGCGGCGATGCTGAAACCCCACGCCCGCGTCTACGGGCAGCGCCTCCAACGCGACATTATCCGCAGCCATTGCCGCAATTTGACGATCCCAGACCCAGCCGGCAGTGGCCTGACTGGGATCCAGCCCCGGGCAGGCCATGCCGCCTTCTCCTGGATGTAAGGTTCCTCGGAGCGCTTCACGTCCTTCCGCAGGCAGATTTTTGTACCATGCCAACCAGCCGGTGCGCAGCAGTACGATATCGCCTGGCTCCAGGCTGACTCGCTGCGCCCGTGCAATCTGCTCAAGGAACACGCCGTCCATCGTGAATTTTTTGCTTTGATCAAGCGGCGTCCCCTGGCCTTCCATAAACCCGGCGGCGTCAAGCAGCACGCCGCGACCGATAATGCCGTGGCGCGCCCAGTTCTCGATGCCGAGCTCTCCCTTACCGTCTAGATCTTCATCTTGACGCCCGCCGTAATACCCGAACTCGCGGAAGCGAATGTGTCGGAGACTATCCCACTGGCTCGATCCCTGCATAGCGAAATTATCGACATAATCATCCCGGCCGCCACGATTGACTTCGATGTGGTGCCGATATCCTGACCGGAACCCCCCATAGAGCGTTATAGGGAAATTGAGCGGTAAATTGAGATTAATCACCCGGCCGGTACGGATAAGCGCTGCGGCTCGTTTCACCCGTTCAGGCGTGAGAAGGTTAATAGTGCCGAGTTGGTCGCCGCGGCCAAAGACATCCCAGGCGCATCGTTCTCCCGTCTGCCCGACGACGGGAAGCTGCTCGAACTTTGGCAAAGTCGTCATACTACCGCCTCCTTTTCTGTAGACATCCTCTACTGAGGGACCTGTTGAGTTGTCAAGCGAGCGGAGAAATGAGAGGGTTGTCTACGACGCTTCTTCACCTATAACAGATTGATACAGATCTCCTGCCGGAAGAGTGTTCGTGAGGTTGTGGAGCGGGCTGCGCTCTCCGTTGAGGGAGGAGCCATGAAAAACGCCAGGAAAACCAAGCGGCAATTAATGGCGGACAGTAAGCTGTTACGCGCACAAGTCGTCCAACTTCAAGCTCAAGGTAGTAGGCCAAGGCCAGGTCGCGGAAGCTCCTGAAATCGTTAAAGAGCAGAGATTTGCTCACATCTTAGAGTCCCCGCTCAGAGGAACAACGAGCGTTTGGGCGCGGAATTGGCAGGAACGCCCGTGGGTTGGTTGACTTAATCAATGGCGTACTGGATTTCTATCGTTTGGAAGCGGGCCGTATGCCGGTGGAGGTGATGGAAGTACATGCATGAGATTTGCTCAAAGAAATCGAAGGAGAAACTCAAGGCCTGCGTGAGTTGTCAGGGTTAACCTATTATTGTGAAGCGGTTATTGAATTTACTGGGAGGAACTATCGAGGTCGAGAGCGCAGTAGGCCGCGGCTCAACGTTCCGCGTGTGGCTGCCTCTGATGCCGACTGCGCTAGCGAACGATTACGACGAGAGGAAGTAGAACGCCTGACAAGAAGCGTGCGAGACGCCATTCCTGAGAAAAAATGGTCGGGGCGCACAATAGCTGTGCGCCCCTCTGGGGCTGCTTTCTTTTTCCCTTGTCTCTACCCTAGACCTCAATGCGATAGACGCGCGCCGCGGTGTCATGAATGATCTTCTGACGATCGTTTTCTGATAAGGCGGTAAACGTCTTGTCGATAAACTCCTTCGACCGCGGCCAGGTCGCCGCCGTGTGGGGATAATCGGAGGACCACATGGCGTTGTCCGGACCGTAGAGGTCCATCGTTTTGAGAAAGATGGGTTCGTTGATAAAGGTTGCGTAGACCTGCCGTTTGATATACTCGCTGGGCTTCATGCTAAGCTTGACGCCCGCCAGACCGCCCAGACGGCTGTAGATCATGTCCATCCGCCACATGAAATATGGGAACCAGGCGACATCATTCTCGGCGGAAATAATCGTGAGCTTAGGGAATTTTTCCAGCACCCCGCCTAACACAAACACGGCCAGCGAGCGTTCCACTTCGTGATGCAGGGTAGCGCCTTGCAGCGCGAGGTTGCCTGAGAAGAAATCGATGCCAGTCCCTTTGCGACCGGTGAGGACATGCAGGGAGAGCGGAAATTGCAGGTCCTGCGCAGCGGCCCAGAACGGGTCGTAGTCCGGGTGGCTGTACGGCTTATCGCCAGGCGCTTCGGCCCAGATCATCGCGCCGCGCATGCCTTTCTTCGCGATGCGTTGCATTTCCTGCACCGCCGCCGGAATATCTTCTAAGGTCAATAGTCCAAGCGGCAGCAAACGTTTGGGGTTATGACTGCAATACTCAACCGCCCAATCGTTGTACGCGCTGAAGCAGGCGGATCGTAACTCCACGTCATCGAGCATGTACAACGGCATGCCCATGGAGGTGTAAATCACTTCTGCAACGACGCCGTCGCGATCTTGATCCTTCAGGCGCGCTGCAGGGTCCCACACGCTGGCAGGGGCTGCTTCCATGCCTTTTTTGTTGTGCTCCGCCAGCACTTCCGAGGGAACGCCGGCGCCAAAGAACGCCGCCACCGGAAACGGATTAATGTTTTGACAGACAAAGAACTCGCCATCCTTGCCGTTAAGACCACGCACGGTGTGCGGGGCGCGGTCGCGGAATTTTTTATCAATCCGCTCCGCCCACATATTTGGTGGTTCGACAAAGTGAGAGTCCGCCGAAATAATGCCTGTGGCCATAACAACCCTCCTTTATGGGTATGTTTGAGTGCGTGCTAAATCGCCCCTTCCTCTTGCAACGCCGCAATGTCCCGTTCACTATAGCCTAATTCGCGCAAAAGTTCTCTATTGTGTTGGCCGAGCAGCGGCGCCGCGTTGATCTCGACCTGTGAAGCGGACAGTTTGACCGGGTTGCCCGCGGTGACATAGCGTCCACGGACAGGATGTTCAACCTCTACAATCATGTTGCGCGCGCGTAGATGCGGGTCGTTGAGCACTTCACCGGTGTCCTGACACGCGCCGCACGGGACGCCAGCGCCGGCAAGAATCTTCATCACCTCATACTTCGAACGCTGCATGGTCCATGTTTCAATGAGGGCATTGACCTCGTCTTTATGCTGTAAACGAGCATCGGCTGTATCGTAGCGGGGATCGCCAAGCAGATCCTCGCGTTCCATAGCCTGAAGCAGCGCACGCCACATCTGTTGCTGTGCAAGGATAAAGACGTAATCGTTTGGCCCGCCGGGGGCGCAGCGGTATATCGCGCCAGGCACGGCCGGACCAAGTTGATTGCCTGTCCGCTGCACCGGTTTGCCAAAGCGTTGATGATCGCGCAGGCTCACGCGGATGAGATTGACGACCGCCTCCTGCATAGAGACCTCCACCTGTTGACCTTCGCCAGTCGCGTGGCGCTGCATGAGCGCAGCGAGGATGCCGATCACCATATGCATGCCCGTGCCGGAATCGCCAATACAGGCCCACGTGAAGGTAGGGGGGCCGTCTGCAAATCCGGTGACGCTCATAGCGCCGCCCATAGCCTGCGCGATTGGCTCATAGCTTTTGTATTCGCTATGCGGCCCATACGTGCCGAACCCTTTGATGCTGGCGTAGATGAGACGAGGATTTACTTGTTTCAGCGTCGGATAGCCAAACCCCAACCGCTCAAGCACGCCAGGGCCAAAGTTTTCCAGCAAGACATCCGCCGTCGTGAGCAATTTCCGGAAGACCTCTTTCCCGCGTGGGGCTTTCAAGTTCAGCGTAAGGCTGCGTTTATTACAGTTAAACGTGAGAAAAAATAGACTATCGGCGTCCGGACGGTCGCTCAGACTCGTACGGGCGATATCGCCTTTCCCTGGCTCTTCGACTTTAATGACGTCCGCCCCAAGCCACGCCAGCATTTGGGCGCAAGAAGGACCAGCCTGATTGTTGGTGAGATCAATAACCCGGATACCAGCAAGAGCACTGCTCATGCACCCTGTGCTCCTTTCCTCACGATGAGCACTTTTTATGGCTCCTCCAAAACAACCGCAATCACGACGAGCGGCGCAAGGAGCCGCGCACGGGAACACAGTACGTCAGGCGCCCCGGTGGTGTCAATGAATGGCTGCGGCGCGCAAAATATTTCTTTTGTGCAGAGGGTGTTTACCAAGGGAGTTGCTCAAGCAGGGCGCGCTCCGCCATTGTTAGTTCGTGCTCCAGCTCTGAAGTCGCTTCAAGCAGCGACTGAACAGCGGCTAGATCTTGCAGCTTTTTGGAACGGCGTCGCGCGGGATCGGGGGCGACCCGCAGCTTTTCATGCAGCAGGTCCACACGGGTGATGGCTCGCAACCGCACGTCTTCCAGGGCGATTTCCTCGGCGCGGGGTGTTGTTTTTAGCGGCGAGAATGTTACGGAAGAGAACTTCCATCATGGCGTTTCGTCTCGCTCAAATTGCGCTGGTTGCTGGGGTAGCTTTTTTACTGAGTTGAGTCGCTCTGAATAACCTCACCGACTACGGCTCGAATTTTCAGTATGTGCAGCACGGGTTGTTGATAGACACAACATTTCCCGAAAACCGCCTCACCTGGCGAGCCATCACCGCTCCCGCGGTTCACCATCTGTTCTACCGTCGCTCAGTCCCTGGAGGGATTCTACCTACCATTGACAAGCGACAGGCAACGGGACTAGGAGGACAGAGGGTTATTGGTCATGAGGCGCCCAAAGTCCAGAGTAGGGTAGTGGGATTTAGCACTGGAAAAGGGAGGGAATGATGGCTGTACAGTCTGATGCGGCGATTGCCGTTCGTGCATATCGTTGGCCGCAACGCTTTACCGTTGTATTCCTGCTTTTTCTTAGTGTCGTGGTGCTCTACATGGACCGGGTTAATATGTCCGTGGTGGCTCCGGTGCTGATGCAGGAGTTCGGGTGGGACCCTGCGGTCATGGGAACGGTGCTGTCCGCCTTTTTCTTCGGCTACTTCCTCACGCAAATTCCCGGCGGTTGGCTCTCCGATCGCTGGGGCGCTAAAGGTATTCTTGGCGGCGCGGTCACCTGGTGGTCTTTAGTAACGATGGTGACGCCGCTCGCACAGACGACATCGGCAATGGTAGCGGTGCGCGTCTCGTTGGGCCTCGGCGAGGGCATGAGTCCGCCATGTCTGTACACCAGTGTGGCGCGCTGGGTGCCGGTGAGTGAGCGCTCGCGGGCGTCCGCCTTTATCGCCACCGGGATGTATGTCGGCATCGTCTTAGCCTTTCCCTTGGCCGTGTGGATTATGACACACTTGGGGTGGCCATGGGTCTTTTATCTGTTCGGCGCGGCTGGCGTCGTCTGGAGCGTAGTGTGGTATCTGCTCGTGACCAACAACCCGGAGGATCATCCCAACATTGCTCCTGCAGAAGTCCAATTAATTCTGCAAGGGCAACACGCCACACCGCAGGCGCAGACAATTCCCTGGAGCCGCTTCTTTCGCGCGCCGGCCTTTTGGGCGCTGCTCTGTGCGCACTTTTGCACAAACTGGACGTGGTACACTTTTTTGACCTGGTTGCCGTCGTACCTGGTGCAAGTCCGCGGTTTTTCCTTGAACGAGATGGGCGTCTACGCCACGTTTCCGTACATCGCCATGATGCTGATCGGCAACGGCTCCGCGTGGATTGCCGATGATTGCATTCGTCGCGGGGCCAGCATTACGCTGGTGCGAAAAATTTCACAAACTGTTGCCTTTGGCGGAGCGGGGCTCTGTCTCCTCTGGCTGGCGCACACTGAATCGCAGGCGCTGACTATCCTCTGCATTACGCTTGGTCTTGGCTCGCTGGCGTGCTTTTCCAGCGGCATGGGCATCAATCATCTCGATATTGGACCGAAATACGCGGGGGTGCTCATTGGCCTGACTAATACCGCCGCGACAGTCCCCGGCATCCTGGCGCCAATTATTACGGGTTTTATCGTCAAATTCACTGGCGACTGGAACATGGTGTTCTACATCGCCGCGGCGGTCATGCTGGCGGGCGCAGTGGTGTGGAACCTGTTCGCGAGCGGGAAAAAGCTTTTTGATTAAAGCGCTGTTCCTCGAATGGGGAGGGAGGCCATGGCAAACAAGAACTCTACGGACGGAGTTCGGCTATCTCTGTGCCAGATATTGGAAGAAGAGTATGTGGCGGTGCATGGAAAGCCGCTTCCTGACGACTATCCCAGGCATGGGAAAGAAGACGAACGGATTGCTGCACTCTACCGGCTCATCCATGCGCTTCTAGAGAAACGCGCCGCGCTCTGCCTGTCTGGCGGCGGGATCCGCAGCGCCACCTTTGGCCTTGGCGTGCTGCAAGGGCTCGCTGATCGCGGACTCCTAAATAAATTCGACTACCTTTCCACCGTTTCCGGCGGCGGTTATGTCGGCAGCTGGCTGTCAGCCTGGATATACCGTCAAGGCATTAACAGAGTCATAACAGATCTGCGCTGTTTACCAGAGTCAACTGCAGCGCCGCAATTTGTTCAGAACCGCCCCAAGCTTGATCCCGAACCAGCGCCCCTGCGTCACCTGCGCGCGTATAGTAACTATATCACCCCACGGCTAGGGCTCCTCTCAGCGGACACCTGGACCGTCATTGGGACGTACCTGCGCAATCTGCTCTTGAACTGGCTTGTGCTTATTCCTCTTCTTGCAGCCGTGCTGCTCATTCCACGTTTCGGGAAACCTATGGTTGCCCTCAATCCGGACGTACTCTTGCACACGAACGGATGGTGTCGCTGGGGCATGTTGGCGCTCGGATTTGTTCTGACTGCTATCTCCATCGCCTACATTAGCATTTATCTTCCCAGTGTAAGCACGACGCGGCCTGCGAAGCCGGCCGCGTCCTCCTGGCAAAGCCAAAGCGGCTTTTTATTATTATGTCTCTTGCCCTTAGTTGGCTCATCGCTTGCGCTGGTGACGTATTGGGCATGGCTGCACGCGGCTGGTGAAACGCCGCCAGGCTGGCGCGAGTTTGCGCTGTTTGGCGCTGCCCTGCATGCGGCCGGCTGGCTCCCATATATGCTCCGCGGCTTCCATTTGAAGAAAATCCTGGAGCTTTGGGTGATTGCGCTCACTGGCGCGCTTGGCGGAGTGCTTGTGCGCTGGATCGCGACCTCAGTCCCGCCCTTTCTTGCTCCTCAACAGGCAGTCGAGGCGTATATCTGTTTCGCCGCTCCCGCTTTACTCGGATTGTTCCTCGTCGCTATGGCCGTGTTTATCGGCATTGCCAGCCGATGGACCGATGATGAAGACCGGGAGTGGTGGGCGCGCGCTGGCGCATGGGTATTGATCAGTAGTGGGCTCTGGAGTGTGGTGAGCGTTCTCGTGATTTTTGGACCGGGATGGCTCTCCGAGCTGTTTGCTCGCTTTCCAAAGACGGTTGCTTCTCTTGGCGGCGTTTCCGGCGTGATCACCATCCTGCTTGGACGCAGCGCGCAAACCGCTGCAACGCCAAAACAAGAAGCCAAAGCCGGCTGGCTCGCAGCGGCGCTCAACCTGGCTGTGAAACTCGCTGCTCCGCTTTTTGCGGCGTTTTTAATCATTCTTCTTGCCCTTGGAACGAATGTAATGCTGGAGGGAATCGCTTTCTGGCTTCCTGTCGCGCACGCTTACCCTTCCATAGCCGAGATGCGAGAGCTTCTGGTGGTGTGGGTTGCCTTGCTTGTGATTGGCTGCGGCATGGCCTCTGTTATTAATGTGAATAAGTTTTCACTGCACGCCATGTATCGTAACCGCCTGATCCGCGCCTACCTCGGGGCGTCGCGAGAGACGCGCGCCCCAAACCCCTTCACGGGGTTCGACCCCGACGATAATCTTCCCATGGCGCACCTCGCGGGGCAAAAGCCGTTGCACGTCGTTAATATCGCGCTCAACCTCGTCAGCGGCGACAACCTCGCCTGGCAGCAGCGGAAAGCGGAATCGTTTACGGTAACGCCCCTGCATGCGGGCAGCGCTCGTCTCGGCTACCGCAGAGCGGCGGCGTACGCGAAGAACGAAAAAGGTCTGGGCATTTCCTTAGGCACAGCAGTGGCCATCTCCGGCGCGGCGGCGAGTCCGAATATGGGGTATCATTCTTCACCCGCGGTGACGTTTCTCCTTACCCTCTTCAACGCCCGGCTGGGATGGTGGTTAGGCAATCCCGGCGCAGCCGGCGACTCCACGTTTGATCGCGACTCCCCACGATTCGCGATCCGCCCGCTGCTGGCGGAGACGTTTGGCTTGACAGATGACCGCAATAAATACGTATACCTTTCCGACGGGGGGCATTTCGAGAATTTGGGCTTGTACGAGATGGTGCTGCGCCGTTGTCGTATCATCGTCGTCAGCGATGCAGGCTGCGATCCCGCCTGTTCGTTTGACGACCTTGGCAATGCCGTGCGCAAAATTCGCGTTGATCTTGGCGTGCCCATTGAATTACGCAAGATTCCCATCTACTCGCGCAAGAGCGGGGAGCAGGGGAAATGTTGCGCCATAGGGGTAATTCAATACTCCTGTATTGATGGACCGGGGACGGACGGTCTGCTCCTCTATGTCAAACCGAGTTTCTACGGCAACGAAGCGGCTGACATTTTCAATTATGCGCAAGCGAACCCGCTTTTTCCACACGAGCCGACGACGGACCAGTGGTTTAGCGAGTCACAATTTGAGAGTTACCGCGCGCTTGGGTTTCATGTGATCAGTGCGATCTGTGGAGAGGATTGGCGCGGGACCACCTTTGATGACTTGCTGCAGCAAGCCCGTCGTTATCTCATCCTACCGCTTGCGGTTGCAGGTCCGATGGAAGGAGCAAAAGGTGATGGAGGCGCGGAAACGCGTGAGATTTAGGGCGCCTTTCACGCAGTACGTCAGGCGGGTTCCTGCCCGCCTGACAGAAGGTCAGTCCGCGACCAGTTGGTTCTCGGAGAAACCATACAAGCGCAAGCAGTTCTCCCACATGATCTTCTTCTTGGACTCCAGGCTCACGCCGGGCAACTTCAGGAACTCCTTGACGCCATTAGGGAACGGGCCGTCGGCGTGGGGATAATCCACCGACATGACAATGTTGTCATCGCCGATCTCGTCAATGACCACCCTGAGCAGCTCTTCATCAACGTCTGTGCCGATGAAGCATTGGCGAAGAAAGTAGTCACTCGGTTTCGCTGACAGCTGAATGGATTCGCCGCCGCCGTACTTTTTCCACTGATCATCAAGGCGATGCAGCCACCACGGCAGCCAGCCGCAGTTGCCCTCCAGGAAGCCCACACGCATGGCGGGAAACCGCTCCAGCACGCCGCCCACAATCATGGCGCTCATGGCGAGCATCAATTCCAGCGGGAAGGCCGAGGCGTGATTTTGCGTGCGGAAGTTTGGCTTGCCGCGGAAACGATTCGTCACATAATCTTTCGACGCGCCGCCGCTGGTGCCGTGAAACGCCAATGGAACGTTCAGGCGCGTGATCTCCTTCCATAGCACGTCGCATTCCGGCGAGTTGAAATACCGGTCCTTGATCGGCATAGGCAACAACACCACGCCGACATGCCCTTTCTTTTCCACGGCGCGCCGCGCTTCCGCCGCCGCCAGTTCGGGATCGTGCAGTGAGACAATGGCGGCGGGTTTCAGGCGTTTGGGGTTGGCGCTGCAATAGTCGGCCAGCCAGTCGTTGAACGCGGCGCAGAAGGCTGTGGCGTAGGCTGGCTCCAGGTCATCGATGGAGACCACCATGTGCGCGAAGGTGCGATACACGACCCCGACGTCAATGCCCTCCGCATCCATGGCTTGCAGAGTTGAAACAGCATCGTAGCCCTTCTCGCGCACGGGCTTGTACATCTCCGCCGTCGGCGCATCGAGATACTGTTGGGCTTTAACGACGTCTGGCGACTTTGCCCACGGTGGAATGAGCTGCCCCTGGACTTCCCAATGGGGAAAGTTCGTCGGGCTCCAGCCCAGATATTTCGGCATTTTATCCCGGTACTTCTCGTCAAGATATTTTTCGTACACATCACCCATCTCGATGACATGCAGGTCGCTATCGATCACGCGGTAACCGTCTTTCATGGACACTGACCTCTCTTTCTAACCCCCGCCATGATAGGTATCTGGCTCTTTGGGAGTTGTCCAGAGAATGCGACAAAGGAAAGGAAGAGGGCGACGCCGGCTTTCACACATTCCTACGCCGATCTCAAAGAGAGGCGCTTCCCTACGTGGCCTTAGGGCGGAGAAAACCTGTCGTGCTCCTGCACGGCTGGCCACAAACCTGGTGCGAGTGGCGGCTATTGCGGATAATCACACAACCTTGCCTGAAGAGCGCCTTTTGGCGGCGGTGGCGGCGCCTGGTAGGGAAAAAATAAGACCGCAATGAGCACGTACAACAAACAGCCGAGTGCGATAAAAGGCATATTGCCGGTGAACGTCACCGGACCAATATCGATGTCTTTCTTGCCTGTCCACCAGCGGATGAAGAACACAACGGGAACAGCAAGGGCGACGGCAATGGCGGCGGGATAAGCAGCATAGGTCATTGGCGTCCGTTCCACGCCTGCATCCAGGTAAGGCTTAAGCCGGAAACCTGAAGTAAGCGCCGCGATCAGGACACAAAGTCCCGTGATGCCAAGGCCGTACAATTGATTCATAAGCGCGCGTCTCTTTCTGTGTCTGTTCTGGCGAAGGAAGAAAGTGCTTCGCCTTTTCTATCTGGTTGTTCCATGCTTGTCGAAGGGGACAAGATGTGCATTGGTGCGCTCTCTTGCTGCGCCTTATTGAAGACGGTATAGAGAACCTTTCGCCTTGCAGTGTGAAGACAGGAGACATTGTCGTGATGTACATCGATTTCCATACGCATACTACGCGTGGGAGCGCAGATAGCAATCTCGACCCCTTTGCGTTGGTTGACCAGGCGCAGAAGATCGGTCTTCACGGGGTGTGCATTACCGAGCATGATAATGCGTGGAAAGATCCCCAGATCAATGCGTATGCGCAAGAACGCGGGGTGACTCTTTTTCTTGGCATCGAGGTGACAACTGAGTGGGGGCATGTAGGCGCGTTTGGTCTCGATCAGTATGTTGGCGGCATCTACAAAGTAAAAGAATTGCGTCGCCTTATGAACGATGTGGGCGGCTTTCTCATTGCCAATCACCCGTTTCGTTATAAACTTGATCCACGTTTTCAGTTCATTCATAAAACCCCGCCGATTGACGTCGACGATCCAGTCTCCGGCACGAAAGCGCTGGAAGTCCTACACTACGTTGATGCGATTGAAGTGGTGAACGGCGCTTGCTCGGAGCAAGAAAATCTTTATGCTCACGCCGTAGCGCAGCATCTGGGACTGAAGGGAATCGGCGGCAGCGACAGTCATTCCGCCCAATCCCTCGGCTGCGCAGTTACAATTCTGGAACGTCCTGTGTCCACCGTGCCTGAGTTAATTAGCGAACTGAAAGCCGGCCGTTTCTTCGCCGGGCACGGCCTCAATATCGGACAGATGCGCGCCTTTCCATAAATAGCTACCAGGCGTGAGTTCCCTGGTAGAGAAGCCCTGAACCATCCTTGAGCGATTGAGCCACGGTAAGGATTGAACCAGTAAGTGAGTGGAGTGTCGCCTTCATCAGTGACCCCATGGCCCAATGATCCAATGACTCACTGGCTCACTGACTCGATCGCCCAATTACTCCAGGGTTGACTCGCCTTCGTGCTCTGCCAAACAATAGCGAGAGGGAGATGATATGACAGTCGCAAAAGCACTCACTATCGCAGGGTCAGATAGCGGCGGCGGGGCCGGCATCCAGGCTGATCTCAAGACGTTCATGGCGCTGGGGGTGTATGGAACCAGCGTTGTCACCGCTGTCACGGCGCAGAATACGCT
>DATLYA010000344.1:0-6789 GCA_035575235.1 Candidatus Methylomirabilota bacterium | reverse complement strand
TGAAGCGCGTGCTGGAAGCTCACTACCCTTTGCAGGGGACCGCTGATCACGGCGTGTCCGAGGCCATTTACCTGGCCGATCCTGACGGCAACGGGGTCGAACTCTACGCCGACCGCCCGCCAGAGACCTGGCCGCGCGACGCTGACGGCAAGCTCAAAATGGGAGGCCGGAAGTTAGATCTCAACGCCTTGCTGGCCGTACTGGACCACGAGGCGTCCTGAGACGATAGCGCTGCGCAGACGGCTGTGCGACCTCCTCCCTCCTAATGAAGCACTGCACGATCCGTGAGGCGTTCGTATTTAGCGCCTATCCGAATAACCTTTCCCGAGCGTGTCCAAGGGCGGAAATCCCCTCGCCAGCCGCTGCGCGGCTGGCGGCCCTTTTGCTCAAGGGGGCAGCGCAGGCGAAACCGAGCGGGGGATTGGTACAACCCGGTGGCGCAACAAGAGTGAGAGTTATTCGGATAGGCTCTCATTCACACAGCGGGTGACTTTGCTGCTTTGTGCCGGCGCGGGCTCTAGAGTAAGGATCCCCCCTGGGGCGCATGGGGTGGAAGGAACAACAACGCGCCCGTGCGGCGGCGCGCCCTTCTGCCGGCGGGCCGAAGCGGCAAGCGGGCGTGGTGAGGCGCCGCGTTTCTACTCGTAGACGGTATTTCCCCTTTGCTTCCTCTCTCGTACGACTGTCACTTGAATCCTCCTCCAACCTCCGTCCTCTCTCGAGCCTGACCTAAAACCTGTTGCCATGCGCGTTTGATTCTTCTTGGATTATCAAGGGCTGCTTTGGGACGGTGGGACACCATCTTGTAGGGCAACGGATCTTCCGGAAATCTCGGGCTGAAATACACCCCCCAGCCCCGTATCGACTCACCACCGTCTATAAGCGACAACAGTCATTTAATGACGTTAACACCCACGCCGAAAAAAGGCCGAGCGGGGCAAAGGTAAGCGTACTCTTTGAGGCGATGTCGACTTTAAGCCGGTGCACGTTGGCGAGATCAAGACCGAGGGCAGCGCAGAGAATGGCGCTCAGGGTCATGGAGTGGCTGACTACGGCGACCGGTCCGTTCAGCGTACGTTCGCGCAAGCCGTCAATCACTGCCCATGCTTGGGCTTGACGCTCCCGCAACGGTTCTCCTCCAGGAGGCGCGGCGTTGGCTGGATCTTGCCGCCAACGGCTGAAGTACGCTTGATGGCGCCTCAGCAGTTCGGCTCCGGTCAATCCTTCTAACTCACCTTGGTTCCATTCATTCAGCTCAGAACGTATTTCGATTGTCAAATTGTGGCGTGCGGCAATAATGTGGGCCGCCTCTCAGCTGCGCTGCAGCGCGCTGGAAAGCACGAGACTGAGGGGTTTGTGCGCCAGGGCTTCAGCAAGAGCATGGGCTTGTTGAACGCCTATATCTGTCAAGGGAATATCCGTTGCTCCCTGACATCGTCCCTCGCGATTCCACTGCGTTTCGCCATGGCGGATCAGGTACACCGTGAGCTGTTGGTGCGTGGGCATGCCGTTGCGCCTCCTTCTCCATATGCCATATCGGTGGTAAGCATGCTATAGAAAATCAGAGGATGCCTGTATGTCAGTAAAAACCGAGCTTGCCCAAGCTTTGGCTGCCCTCGAGGAGGAATATCGCTTTTGGGTGGTCGAATCGATCGCTTTGGAGCGCGGCATTGACAACCTCGAGGAGAAGATTGCTCTCCATGAGCAAGAAATTGGTCCAGAACGCGCCGCCGAGTTGCGCGCTCGGCTCAATCGCACCCGCGAACGCCACACCGCTATCGAGGAACGCATTCGTTATGTGCGCCATCAGTTACATAACCTGAAGATGCGGTTGAACGCGATGCCATAAAGAGCTGTCAACTTCCAGCTTTGAGACAGAATGGAGGATGAAGCACTGCGGTAAGGGTGAAGAGGGGAATAAGGTCCAATTTTCTCACGCTTCTTGTCCTTGGTTGACCGCTGAATGCTGAGTGCTGCTCCCTATGGAAGCACAGCAATGATTCTTACCGGTCCTCCAGACCCTTTGGCGATTTTCATGGGTAAGGCAATTACCGTTGCGCCTTTAGCGGGCAGCTTGTCGAGGTGTGCAACATTCTCCAGGCCGGGTTTATTGGCGCCGTTGATGATCCGGTGAACGATGAAGTCGTGCGATTGCCCATAATCGATGCTCGGTGTATCGACGCCGATGGCGTCGATTGCACGCTGCGAGACAAGAAACTCCGCCGCCTCTTTTGAGAAACCTGGGAAATGCAGGTTGACTACATCTCCTCGCTGATCCGTACCAAGATACGTTTTCTTATCCGGCCAGCGCGCGCCCCAACCGCTGAACATCAACACGATCGCGCCTTGCGGCATGCGTCCGTTCTTTTTCTCCCAGACCTCAAGATCTGCAACCGAGACACGGTAGTCGGGGTCCTTTTGGGCTTGGATGCGGACATCGATCACCACTGCTGGGCCGATGAGTTGCTGTATTGGCACCTCGTCCGCCGCGCGTTTGCCTTCGGCAAAATGAATCGGCGCATCCATATGGGTGCCGCCGTGCTCCGCCAGGCATATGTTGTTCGCGGCGTACCAATACCCTGCTGGCGTTTTCTGCGCTGAGACGACTTCCAATTGAAAGGGCTTCGACGTAGGCCAGTAGATGGTGTGTTCATCGAACGGGTAGGTGAGGTCGACGAGTTTGGTTTCGTCAATGGGGTGAGCCGATAGCATGCCTCGCCACGCTACGATGAGCAGCACTGCCAGTGCACTGTGTTTCATAGTCACGCCTCCTGGTCGCGTACTGTGACGGAGAATCTTTTCCTGTGCAAGCAGGAGTGCACTCAGGGGCGCATATCAAAATTCTGGCTTTTGGGGAGCAGCTCACCATGAGCAGGGGCGCGGCGCGCCGTGCCCCTACGAGAGGTAGACAATGACCAGAAAATGGATAGGCGCCCTGCGCTCAAGAGGGCTTGCAGAAGCGGAAACGTTCGCGCTAGTGTCTGCCCACAGAGGAGGGCTCATGATTCGCGAATATCGTTTTCCACAGTTGGAGAAAGTTATTTTTGGCGCCGGTGCTCTGGCGCAGGCGCCGAAGGAGTTAGAACGCCTGGGCAAGGAGCGTGTGTTCATCCTGACCGGGAAGAGCCTGGCGACGAAGACTGATCTCGTGCGCAAGCTGGAAACCCTGCTAGAGGATAAATGGGTTGGCACGTATAGCGGCTGTCAGCAACATGTGCCCAGCCGCAACATCGCAGAAGCAACCGCTCGGGCACGTGAGGCGCGGGCCGATAGCCTCATTAGTTTCGGCGGCGGCAGCCCCATTGACGCCGCCAAGATCGTTGCGCTTGAGCTGCTCGGCGACAGGCCGCAAGACGCTCTTCCACAAATCGCGATCTCAACAACGCTCTCAGCTGGTGAGTTTACGCCCTTTGCCGGCTTCACTAATGAACGGACGCGCGTGAAGTCGGTGCGCTCTGATCCACGCATCATGCCGAAAGTGATCGTGCTTGACCCTGAAGTGACGCTTCCCACTCCGATGCCGCTGTGGCTTTCGACCGGCATTAAAGCGCTTGATCATGCCATCGAGGCGCTATGGTCAGTGCGACCTCAACCTGTGACTGACACGTTGGCGATGGAAGCGATTCGTAAGCTGCATAAGTATTTGCCGTTGTCGATGAAGGAACCCAATAACCTCGAAGCGCGCGGCGAATGCCAGGTGGCGGCGTGGATGTCGATTTTTGGCTTGGGCAACGTCGGCGTGCGATTGAGCCACATTTTCGGCCATCAAATCGGCGCGCGCTGGGATGTGCCGCACGGCGTCACTTCTTGTATTACGATCCCACATTGCATGCGTTTTCTGGCGCCGCAGACCCTGGACCGGCAAGTCATGATCGCCCAGGCGTTCGGCGTCAACACCGAGGGGCGGAAACCTGAAGAGGTCGCTGCCGAAGCGGCGAACGTTGTAGAAAAGTTCATTGATTCGTTTGGCGTGCCGCGTCGTCTGCGCGATGTAGGCGCCAGGCAAGAGGAACTGCCTGCGGTCGCTCATGCGGTGATCGAAGAAAGCGCTATGTGGCATAAACAGCAGGGAGCGGAAGAAGCGATGTTAGGATTGTTGAGACAGATGTGGTGAGGAGGCTATTGGCCTTTAGCTGTGAGCCTTTAGCTTCTCTTTTTTGTCTGGCTAAGAGCCAATAGCTCATAGCTACGAGCTGAGGAGATACGATGGGCGGCCCGCTACATTTTATTGAAGAAAAACCCCGCCAGACGCCAGTCAAAGCGGAGACTGAAGTGCTCGTAGTCGGCGGCGGGTCCGCCGGCGTGTCAGCGGCGGTGGCCGCCGCGCGCAATGGCGCTGATGTGATGTTAGTAGAGCGACTCGGGTACCTCGGCGGCCTGGCGACTGGCGGGCTTATTATTCTCCTGCTCACGCTGGATGATGGTCGTGGGCGGCAGGTGATTGGCGGCCTGTGTCAGGAAGTGACCGACCGGTTGGCGCAGCGCGGGGCCGCCTATTTCCCGCCGAAATCAGAGTGGGGCAGTGAAGACGAGTCGCTGGTCGCACGCGACCGTGCGTGGGGATTGGTGTGGGGGCATGGTCCGCATCGCGTACGGTATTCAGTCGCGTATGATCCTGAAGAATTCAAATTCGCGCTTAACAACCTCGTGGAAGAGGCAAAGGTTCGCTTGTTACTGCACGCCTATGCCTGTGATGCGATTGTTGAGGACGGACGTATTGCTGGTGTGACGTTTCAGGGTAAGTCTGGACGCTTCGCGATTCTAGCGCAGGTGGTGATCGACGCCACCGGCGACGGCGATATTTTCACTTCGGCAGGAGCCGCCTATGAGAAAGAAGAAGTACTGCCGTGGTTGTGGTTCAGTATGGGTGGGGTAAAGAATCCCGAGGCGGCAATCGATGCCGGCGGTTGGTTTTTCCATACCATTGGCGAGGGCAGGGTGTTATTGCCCTGGGGCGCGACGGAGCGGGTGACCCGCAAAATCGATGCGACCAGTCCGGATGACCTGACGTACGCTGAACTAGAATGCCGCAGACGTGTCATGGAAGAAGTAGACAGGTTGCGCAGAGAAATTCCGGGGTTCAACGCCGCCCATCTCTGCCATGTCGCTGACCAGATCGGCATTACCGAGAGCCGTCGTTTAGTCGGCGAATATGTCCTTGGCCGTGATGATATCGATACACCCTGTGATGATGTGATCACTATTACTGGTCATTGGACCAAATACGAGGCATTGTACTACATCCCCTATCGTTCACTGCTGCCGAAAGAGTTCGCCAATCTGCTTGTGGCTGGCCGCTGCATTTCCGTCGATCATCGGGTGCATCATGCCACGAAAGAAATCCCCCCCTGCATGGCTACAGGAGAAGCAGCGGGTGTGGCGGCGGCGCTCGCGGTGCGGAACAAGGTTGGACCAAAGCAAGTGGAGGTGAAGCTGCTGCAAAAACAGCTGGAAGCACAAGGAGCAATCTTGCACCTGTGAGCGGCAAGGGGGTGCTTGAGGGCTTTTCTATGCGGCTGAGTGCTGATAGCTGAGAACTGATTGCTCATGAAGGAGGACCATGTATGGCCAGCGTCGCTGAACTCTGCACGAAACCGTTGATGGAAGTGGCAGGGCTGATCAAAAAGAAGGAAGTATCTCCGGTGGAACTCACCCAAGCGATGCTTGATCGCATTGCTGCGTATGACAGCAAACTCTACAGCTATCTGACCGTCACCTCAGAGTTGGCGTTGCAGCAGGCGCGTGCGGCCGAGCAGGACATTACAAAGGGAGCCTATCGGGGGCCATTACACGGCGTGCCAGTTGCAGTGAAGGATTTGTGTTACACCAAAGGCGTCCGCACAACCTGTGCGTCCAAGATTCTTGCGGATTGGAAACCAGACTATAACGCCACGGTCGTTGAGAAGTTGAATGCTGCCGGCGCCGTGCTGCTAGGCAAATTAGGCATGACAGAGTTCGCCCTGGCCGGGTATCATCCGACTATCCACCCTCCAGTGAATCCTTGGGCGGCGGATCGCTGGCCTGGCGCGTCCTCGAGCGGGTCCGGCGTCGCCACAGCGGCGTCACTCTGTTTTGGCGCGTTGGGGTCTGATACCGGGGGTTCGATTCGTTTTCCCTCTGCATGTTGCAGCATTGTGGGCGTGAAACCGACCTATGGCAAAGTGAGCCGTTATGGAGTGTTTCCGTTGGGCGAATCCTTAGATCATATTGGTCCTATGACGCGGCGTGTTGCTGACGCCGCCGCGATGTTGCGGGTGATTGCCGGTTTTGATCCTCAAGATCCGACCACGCGGCGCGAAACTGTTCGCGATTACCTTGACATGGTGTACAACGGCGTCAAAGGGCTTCGTATTGGCGTCGATCAAGACTACTGCACAAAGAACGTCGATCCGCAGGTGAGCAAAACGGTATTGGCGACGACTGCCGTGCTCAAGGATCTCGGCGCTGAAATTCAAGAAGTAAAGTTCTCCGTCAATGATCAGGATCTCAATGATTGGTTTTCCCTCTGTGCGGCGGAGACCGCGGCGGCGCATAAACAATTCTTCCCAGCCAAAGCGAATGACTACGGACCGACATTTCGCTCATTTTTAGAAGAAGGCGTCAAGGTCAGCGGGATTGAATATGTGGATGCTACGGTGCGACGCCAGTTCATCCGCCGAGCGCTTGATGATCTCTTCCAAAAAATAGACTTACTCTTATGCCCGTCGATGTCGGTGCTGCCAATGCCGCTATCGCAATTTTCTCCCACAGCGGTCCTCTCGCGAGAGAGTGCGCGTGAGCTGCTGCGGA
>DATLYA010000343.1:0-2419 GCA_035575235.1 Candidatus Methylomirabilota bacterium | reverse complement strand
TTCCTGGAACCACTTAATATCTCCGCCGGCGCAAAACGCCCGCCCTTTACCGGTTAACACCACAGCCGCGGCTTCCTGATCCTGCGCAATATCAGCAAAGATGTGCGAGATTTCCGTATGCATCCCAGCATTGATGGCGTTAAGGGATTCTGGACGATTCAGCGAGACGACTAAGACCTTGTCCTTGCGTTCGACGCTGAGATAGTGATAACGACTGTAGTCCATAGGAGAGCCTCCTTTCCCATCGAGTAAACTCGTGCATTATTTGCCAGCAAACGGAAAGGATCAAGGGAAGCCTGTATGCGTATCTATTTTTGCCGCCAGGGTTTGACCTACATCATGAACGTGCTGCAAGGAGAGCTGCCGGACGATGAAATCCTCGCCTGTGCGCCGGAACAGGTAGCCGAAGCCGCGCTCGACGCTGATGTCTTGATTCCTACAGTCTCACGCATCGGCGCTGACGCTTTGAGTTCGCCCCGTTTGAAACTCGTCCAGCAATACGGTGCTGGACTTGACTCAGTAGACATTTCTGCAGCGACGCAGCGAGGAGTCTATGTCGCGAACGTGCCGACTGCCGGGACGGGCAATGCGGAATCGTGCGCTGAGCTGACGTTGCTGCTGATGTTGGCCCTGGCGCGGCAATATCCGCGCGCCCAGGAAAATCTGCAACAACGGAGGCTTGGCGCTCCGCTCGGTATGGCGCTCAAGGGTCGCACGGCGGCGATTATCGGGTTTGGCGGCATCGGCCAAGAACTCGCCAAACGCTTATCCGCTTTTGAGATGAAGATTCTGGCCGTATCGCGGCGGGGTCCAAAACCTGGGGAGGTCCCGGTTGATTTCCACGGCGCACAAGACAGCTTGCACGAAGTGCTGCGGCGCGCGGACTTCGTGATCGCCGCCCCTCCGTTGAACGACGAGACACGCGGGCTCATTGGTCACGCCGAGTATGCGTGTATGAAGCCGACCGCGTTTATTCTTAACATCGCGCGAGGTCCGGTCTTGGACTACGAGGCCACGCTCGCCGCTCTCAAAGAAGGACGGATCGCCGGCGCGGGACTCGATGTGTTTTGGTACGAGCCGTTTGATCCCACTGATCCGATCTTTTCCTACAACGTCATCGCCACGCCGCATATCGGCGGCGCGACCGATCTGAGTCTCCATGGCATCGCCAAAAAAGTAGCGGAAAATATCAACCGCGTGCGGCGAGGTGAACCGCCCTTAAATTGCGTCAATGTGGAAGCGAGGGGGCAAGGTTAATCAGAGCAACGGAGGAGCATTGCGTATTGAATCGGGGAACCGAGAATCGGAGAGAGCACGCCTTGCTTTTTTGTTCTCCGATTCTCCCCGTCTCCGGTTCTCCCATTCTTCTTCCAGAAGTTCCCCCATTCCTTGCCTTTACCGCCGTTGCTCAATCGGCGTGTACGGCACGTTGTGCTGGCCACTGTAGATCTGATCTGGCCGGAAAAGACGATTGTTTTTGAGTTCCTCGGCCCAGTGCGCCAGCCAGCCAGCCACACGGGCAATAGCGAAGATCGGCGTGAACTGATCAATAGGAATGCCGAGTTTGTCGTAAACAACGCCCGAATAGAAATCGACATTGGAGGCAATACCCTTGGCCCCAACGTGCTCGTTGATCACCTGCTCGACTTCCTGCGCCACGCGATACAGAGGATGTTCCCCTTTGACCTCGAAAAGGTGCCGGGCCAACCCCTGGAGCGCATAGGCGCGCGGGTCTTTAACTTTATACACCCGGTGGCCGACGCCCATGATGCGTTCTTTGCGTTCAAGCTTGCCCTTGATGTAGGGCCGCACATTTTCCACTGTGCCGATCTCACGAAACATCTTCAGCGCTTGTTCATTGGCGCCGCCGTGCAGCGGCCCGGTCAGCGCGCCAATAGCGGAGGCGACCATGGTGTATGGATCCGCCAACGTTGAACCCACCACCAACCCGCTAAAGGTGGAGGCGTTCATGGTATGTTCGGCATGCAGGATTAAACAGACGTCCAGAATGCGCACGTCGAGCGGATCGGGTTCTTTCTCAGTCAACATCCACAAGAAATTAGCGGCATGGGAAAGATCATCCCGCGGTCGCACGGGGTCGTCGCCGTGCCGCATGCGTTCGAACGCCGCTACGATTGTCGGCAATTTGGCGATCAGCCGGACCACCGACCAGTAGTGTTTGTCAACGCTCAACACATCCGTTCCTGGCGGAACGCTGGCCGCATCGATCTTCGCCGGATAGAACATCCCCAGCGCCGCCACCGCTGCTTGCAATGCATCCATCGGATGACCGGTTTCCGGCAGACATTTCATTAAATCAATGATGCGATATTTCACACGCCGGTGGGTACGCAAATCATGGTCAAATCTAGACATCTCCTCGCGAGTCGGCAGCTTGCCCCAGAGCAGCAAGTAGGCG
>DATLYA010000342.1:0-6269 GCA_035575235.1 Candidatus Methylomirabilota bacterium | reverse complement strand
TGTTCGGGGGAAGCCAGATCGTGAAAGGCTTGCGCCACGCCTTCTACTCCGACTTTTCCGGTAATCAGCGGCTCCGTCGGTATTTTTCCTTCGGCAATATTCCGCAAGGTTTGCGCAAATTCTTCACGGGTGTACCCCAGGACAAACTGGAGATTCAGTTCCTTATTAATCCCCAACATCGGTTCAATGGCGTCTTTTTCCATGCATACGCCGACCACGACGATGCGCGCCGCCTGCGGCGCCGACGCCATGATCTGATCAATCACGCCAGGAACCCCGACGCATTCAAATATCACGGCAGGGCGCAACGCCGGACCCGTCGCCCACGGCGGTAGTTGTGGCGCGCGGCTTGGATCAGTCCACACAGCCGCCTCCCGCCAACTCGTGTAGGGCGATTTCTCCGCCGGATTCACCACGATGTCCGCCCCCATAGCTTCAGCCAGTTTGCGGCGGCGGGGAGAAAAATCGGCAGCGACAATCGGACGGACATCTTTCAAACGGAGCGCCGCAATCACGGAAAGCCCGACCGGGCCACAGCCAACCACCAATGGGACGTCATCTTTGTCCAGCCGCGCCATCTGCACCGCGTGCAGCCCGACCGCCATCGGTTCGGTCAACGCTGCACTCTCGGTCGAGAGCCCATTGGGCACTTCCAGCAACAACCCCTCAGTCAAACGCATGTACTCACCGTAGCCGCCAGGATTGTCATTAGAGTAGCCGACTGTTTGCACGCCATCGGCGCGAATCACCACTGGCATCGAGCACACACGCGTTCCCACCTTCAGTGATTTTTTCGCGTCAGGCCCATGGTCGACAATCTCCGCGCAGAATTCGTGCCCCATGACGACGTCACGCGTCAAATCCATAGTAAACGCGCCGCCAGAACGGCGCGACGCTTCCACCAGTTTCTCCGTATATTTCAGTGCATGAAGATCGGATCCGCAGATGCCACAGGCCAGGGTTTTCACCAAGACCTCGCCCCGTCCCGGCTGCGGAACTGGAATCTCATCGACAACAAGTTGATGATTGCGCATTACGGCGGCACGCATGAGAATCACTCCTTCACAAGATTGTGGTCGCCTCAACTATAGGCGATCCGCTGCGATGATGTCCAGGAGATTCCTCACGCCGCCTCTGGCGGCGGCGGCAATTCATTCTCCACGAAGTAGCGAATCACTTGTTGTGGAGTGATTAAGCCCACCACTGCGCCTTGACGAGTCACAGGCAGGTGATGCACGCGATGCGTGCGCAATAGACGAACAACCGTGTCTGCCGGGGTGAATTCATCCACAGTCACTACTGGCGTGGTCATAATAGATTTAATCTGCGTCTCAATAGGCGTGTCCTCTAAAAGCGCGCTCAGGAGATCACTTTCCGTCAGAATGCCAAGGACCTGCCCGTTCGCGTCTACAACCGGTAAGCCTGTCACTTCCAGGCGGCCCAACTCACGCGCAGCCTCGGTCAATGTCATGTGCGGCGTCGCCGCCACCACCTTCGTTGTCATGAATTGCCGAGCATGTCCTTTCATGAGAGGTTCCCTTCTGTACGCGTTTCCAGTTACCGGCACGATGCCTCTATTGTGGCAGACACTGCTGTGAGGGTCGAGCCAGGCTACGCTGGAGTTCCTTCTCTTCTCTTGCTAAACAACACAAAACACCAACGATCAAGGAGTACGTCTGTATGGACTCACACCCTACAGGTCGAGTAGTCGACGCCGACGGGCATGTCATGGAGCCCGCCGACATCTGGATCAAGTACATCGACCCACCGTATCGTGACCGTGCTATCAGAATTGCGTTCGATGAGGAAGGCTTTGAAAACTTATTGATTGACAACCGGCGGCTCGAACTGGTCCGCGGCCATCTAGGCGTACTGGGAGGCATCGGTATGGACCCCGTCGCGTTGCATCAAAACGGCAAAATGACGTACGCTGACGGTTGTCCGGCTGGTGGTTATGACCCTTTAGCCAGGCTCAAGGTCATGGATGAAGAAGGCATTGATATCGCTTTGCTCTATCCAACGATTGGCATTTGCTGGGAAGGTATGGTCACCGACGCCAGACTCGCGACCGCCTATACGAGAGCCTATAATCGCTGGATTGCCGATTTCTGCCGTGCGCATCCGAAACGGCTGTTTCCCGTGGCGCATATTTCCTTGCTCGATCCCGATGGGGCCGTGGAAGAAGTGATGCGCGCCAGGAAGGATGGCTGCGTTGGCGTATACTTGTCTCCCGATATGGCCGCGCGCGGCGGTAAGCATTTCGACGATCCTATGTTCACCCGATTCTGGGAGACCGTACAAGATTTAGAGATGCCCGTGGGGTTCCATGTCGTCGTGCGCGATCAACCTGCTTTCCAAGGCTGGCTGCATAAGGACCGGCGGGATCGTCTGTTTGGCTTCGCGTTTCTGGCGATCGACGTAATGGCTGCGTTCACTCAGATGATCTCGTGGGGTATGTTTGAGAAGTATCCGCGACTGAAGTGCACAGTACTGGAGTCCGGCGCTAACTGGATCTCGGCGTGGCTCGACCGCATGGATCACAAATATGAAGTCATGGCGGCGTTCACGCCGTTGACGATGAAGCCGAGTGAGTATTTCCGGCGACAATGCCTGGTGTCGGCAGACCCCGACGAATCTCTCACTGCAGCGGTTGTTGAGCGGGTTGGGCCGGAATATTTTGTGTGGGCGTCCGACTATCCCCACGTAGATGCGTCGTTTGGCGTAGTAAAAGAAATGAAAGAGCGCCTGGCCCCGCTTCCATCAGAGGCGCAACGTCTGGTATTGGGTGAAAACGCCATACGATTTTACAATCTTAATGTGTAGAGTCTATCAACCTGTCGAAGGAAAGAAAGGAACACGCCATGCCAGTTGTCAACAATGACACGATTCAACATTTCCAAATTCCCGGGCTTGACCATCAAACCCTGGCCGGTCCCGAACACGGCTTCAACACGCTGGAGATGTGGATGCAAACGATCGCCCCAGGCGCGGGCACGCCGGTCCACCGGCACGATTGTGAAGAAGCGATTGTGGTGCTGCGCGGCTCAGGCCAATGCACAATCGAAGGGGTGACGACCAACTTTGGCCCGAACTCCACGCTGCAAATCCCGCGCAACATTGTCCATCAGATCGTCAACACTGGAACGGAAGATTTATTTATTGTGGCGGCGCTTGGTCAGGCGCCCGTGCGCGTCTGCACGGCGGACAATGAGCACATGCCGCTGCCCTGGCAGACCAATCAGGACTGAGCAATGAGGACTGAGAACCGAGTAAGAGGGGACAAAAACTCAGTCCTCAGCACTCGGCGCTCATTACTTCTTCGCGCTGCCGCGCGGTTTCATGTCAAGGTCCGGCGGTGGATAGTCGGGCAACTGCCAACGAATGTACGGCTTATCTTTCAATTCGTGATAGGCGTTGGCTTGCGACACGGCATGGTGGAACGCCTTTTCGAACGCTTCAAAGTCTTTATCCTTGATCGCCTGACCGACCGGAGGCCAATCTTCGGCCATGAATTGATGCAGCGCTTCTTCATGCTTGGGTCGCGTGAAAGCGCCAAGTTCCATCAATTCTTGAATTTCTTTCCACTGGAAATTTGCCAGCTCCCAGTGACCTTCCTTTGCCGCGTAGTACATCTTCCAGGTGCGCATGCCGACCTCTGGCATGATACGGGCTAAGCCTGGCTGAATGGTTGCGATCTCATCAACGGTCATCTCGCGATGACCGGACCAGAATCCCATTTCAGAGAGCACTTCTTTGATCTTCTCTTTAAGTTCCTCATCGGCCATAACCGTCCTCCTTAGGCAGGATTTAACCGGGACACTATACGCGCGTCGAGGGTCGAGCGTCTAGAGTCTCAAGTCTCTAGCCTCAAGCTGGATTTCCCCAACGATTGCGGAAGGCAAACTTGCCCAGGTCTTTGCGAGTGCGAGGGATCATTTCCTTCTCGCGCGAGCGTTCGTCAAGATCAGCAATGTCGCCCTCGTAGCCAATCGCCATGACCACGATTGGCTGTTCATCCGCAGGAATGCCGAGCGCTTCACGGATCGGTCCTTGCTCCCACCCCGCCATTTGGTGACACCGCAACCCCATGTGTTCCGCTTGCAGCACCAAACTCATCGCGGCCTGTCCGCAATCGTACAAATAGTAGGGAATAGCGTTGTCGTGACGCACGTCATCAGCTTCGAGTTTTGATACGATCACCGCCAGGATTGGCGCTTTCACCGCCCAGCGCCGATTCCCGCTCATCAATCCCTCGTGCATTTTCGCCAGCACAGCGGGATCGGTCGCCAACACAATACGCCAGGGCTGTTTGTTGTACGAAGACGGCGCCCATTGAAAGGCTTTCAACAGCAACTGGATCTTTTCTTCCTCCACTGGTCTTGTTTGATACGCGCGCGGGCTTTTGCGGTTGGCAATCTCAGGCAATAGATCCGCCATTTCTTCTCCGAAGAGAGGGGAAATGAAAAACGCAAGAGGAAAAATCAAAAGGGAAAAAATTTCTTTTCCCTTACTTGGCCATTGCGCCTTTCAATCTTTCATTCTTCATTTGTAATTTTTCATTTGCCCTATCCGACGCGCACGGGCACACCGCTCTCACTCATGCGCGGCTCTTGCCGCCAACAGTGTGACAGCGCCCACGCGACTATGGAGTCGGGAAAGCTGGCGTGCAGAAATTCGGTAAAATGCTTCTCGGCGCGCCGGGCGCTCGCACGGTTGGGCCGCGCATTGATCAACTCCGCCGCCATAAACAGCTCTTCCACAGTTACGGTGTCAAGCTGGACTTCCAGGCGCACGCGGCTCTCCGGATTGTCCGGGCCGAAGAGACTCATCTCAAAAACACCTTTGAAATATTGCCGCGCCAGAGCGATATGCGGCCAGAACGAAAGGGCGATAAGCAAATTGGGCTCTTCAAGATAAAGAGCGGCGAGCACGACGCCATCGTGCGTAAACATTTTTACTCGCCACGATACTTCCGCTAACGCAATGCCAAACGGCTGAATCCGGCGGCTAAACACCTCCTGCGGAATTTCGATTTCCAACATTGCTGCCATGGGCCCAACCTCCACATACCTCCGCCTCCGCTCCTCGTGCGAGCCTGAGGGCAAATGTTCCACCACAACCACGAACCACACACCACCTCATTGCCATCAGGGAAGCCCCACAGCTTCCTTTCCTTCACTACAACCTAATCGCGATCCAGCCCGCGCCTGGCGATGATCTCCCGCATAATTTCCGAGGTGCCGCCGCCAATCGGGCTCAGACGAATATCCCGGAAGTACCGCTCGATGGGAAACTCTTGGATGTACCCATATCCGCCATGCAATTGCAAACACTGGTAGGCAAGGCGGTTGGCCACTTCCGAGGCAAACAGCTTCGCCATTGAGACTTCCGTGCTGCAGTCTCCGCCGCGTTGTAACACATCCGCTGCATAGTACGTGAGCTGTCGCGCGGCCTCTAATTCCGTCGCCATATCCGCCAGACGGTGTGCGACCGCCTGATGGTCAAAGACGCGCTTGCCAAAAGTCTTCCGCTCACGCGTATAGCGAATGGTGTCTTCCAGGGCTTGTTGCGCAGCGCCGACCGCCATGCTTGCAGCGATCAAACGCTCATCCTGGAAGTTGCCCATGATGTAGTAAAAGCCTTTCCCTTCCTCACCAATGAGATTACGCCGCGGAATACGAACATCCTCGAACACCAGCTCTCCTGTATCGGAGGTATGATTGCCGAGCTTCTTGAGCTTTTTCGCCAAACGGAACCCCGGCGTATCACGCTCAACAATGAACATGGAGACGCCTTTATGACCAGCATCCTTCTGCGTCTTCGCGGCGACACAGAACACGTCGGCATGCACAGAATTGGTGATAAAGATTTTTGACCCATTAATAACGTATGAATCACCATCCCGAACAGCAGTTGTCTGAATGCCGGCGACATCTGAGCCCGCAGCAGGTTCAGATACGGCAATCGCGCACACTTGCTCGCCTTTAATCATGGGGACAAGGTATTGCTGGCGCTGCTCCTCAGTCCCATACCGCGCGATATGAGTAGAAGACATATCGGTATGCACGAGCACGCTCATCGGCAGGCCCAAAGCGTGACAGCGACACAGCTCTTCGCAAAAAGCGATCGTCATCCAGATGTCGCCGTTGCTGCCGCCATATTTTTCCGGATAACGAATGCCGAGAAACCCAAGTTCTCCCATACGCCGGTACAGCGATTTAGGGAATAACTCTTCTTCTTCCCAGCGATCAATATGCGGCAGCACTTCT
>DATLYA010000341.1:0-3214 GCA_035575235.1 Candidatus Methylomirabilota bacterium | reverse complement strand
TCGGGAAGCGAAAGGCACGCAAGAGGAACTGTTGTTCTGGATGAACAGTCCACGGAAAGATCAGGTGTGGAAAGCGCAGTGGGACGCTCGCCAGGCGCTCAAGGGACACATGAAGGTCGCCCGCGAGACGATGACGTTCATTTATGAGAACTCTCTTGATATGACTGGCTTTATCGATGGCACGGGGAATCCCGAAGCGGAAAGAGATCGTGAGGTCGCCATCGTGCCGGATGGGAAGCCGGGCGCCGGCGGCAGTTTCATTCTTGCCCAGCGCTGGGTGCACGACCTGGAAGCCTGGGAGAAGCTGCCTCTCCAAGAGCAGGAAGGCGTCTTTGGGCGGACGAAAGCCGACTCTACCCGTCTGGCAGTGCAGCCGGCGCATTCTCACCTGTCGCACGTCGAACTGCGTGAGGGAAAAACTGGCGACGCCACCAAGCCGAAGCGCGATGAGATTACGCGGCGCTCCACGCCGTACGCCTTTCATGATGGCACGGTAGGGCTCTATTTCATGGCGTTCTGCAAATCGCAGGCTCCGCTCCGTGAACGGCTGCGAGCCATGTATGGCTGCGATGGACAAGTCCGTGACCGGCTGACCGACTTCAGTAACCCGGCGTCCGGTTCGTTCTATTTCGCGCCGTCGGTCGAAACGCTTGATGCGTGCCTGGCGTAACGCGGCTCATGATAATTTGAACGGATAAAAATCCCCCTGTCCCCCCTTTCTCAAAGGGGGGAAGCGCGAAGCGCGGGGGGATTTCTCCCTACATCCGTAACCCCGCCTGCCGCATCAACGGCAATACGTTCTCACCAAAATATGTCAACTCTGGTAAATAATCATGCCAGAGAATGATCGCGCCTTCGACGCCGATATTCGATAGCTTGAGTAGTTCGTCCACCACTTGTTCGGGCGAACCAACAATCGGATATCCTCCCCAGCCAGCGACAAAACGCGCGGCGAAATCGCGAATCTGACTGCCGAAGGATTCGCTCTCGACGCCCAGGATGCGCATGATGTTATACGCCGCATCCCAGTCGCCTTTTTCAAGAATATAGTTGTACGCCTGTTTTGCTTCTCGTTCAGTGTCGCGGCAGAGTACGAACAGATATGACATCACGCCAATGTCCCGCTTGTACTCGCGCGCCCGGCGTCTGATGTCTGCGACCGTAGCCTGCCCGTTTTCGATGCGGTCGATGGAGATGAAATTAATATCCACCGCGCGGGCGGAGAAATCCCGTCCTGCGGGAGAAATCCCGGCGTTAATCACCACCGGATGGGGCTGCTGAATCGGCTTTGGCAACAAGTAGCCGTCTTTGATGCGAAAGAACTCTCCGGCGTGATCGAAATGTTGCTCGGTCCAGAGCCGCTTCACCACATGGAACCATTCGTTCGCATAGCGGTAGCGGTCATCATGCGACATTTGCGGCGCGCCGAACATCTCCATTTCATCGGTGTACCAACCGCAGACAATGTTAAGTCCCCAGCGACCGTTAGAGATATGGTCGATCGTTGCGCCTTGCTTCGCCGCAACAATGGGATGCACGGTGGGCACGTGTGACGTGGCGAACACCATAATCTTTTTGGTCTGCGTCGCCATCGCCGTCGCCCAGGTGAAGACTTCCATGCACTCGCCGTTGTATTCAGACTTGCCGCCGAGACTTTTCCAGCGCCCAAACGGGATCAGCATTTCGAACTCCAGCTCATCAGCCTTTTGGGCGATCGCAACGTTGTGCTGATACGTGGGTGTGAAAGACCGTTCGGCGAAGGTGATCGTGCCGCCGCCGCTGACGTTGGAGCCGAACACGCCAAGCTTCATTTTGTTGTCGTTGAAGACAGGAACGTGTTTGCGGCGGTATTCTTGCAAATCAGTTTTGTTCATTGTGATGCCTCTCTTCATTTTTTCTCCTCTCCCCTGGGGAAAGAGCGGCAGACACGAGAGCGGCTGCGGGTGAGGGGACGAAATGCAGGCTCTGATCAAGTCGCCAACCCATAAAACCGCAATGCACTCTCACCCAGCACTTTTATTGGGATGGATCGTTCGTTCACCATGTAGATGCTCCTTCCAGTGTAATTGTATCTAACAAGACACACCGCAGAGCGCCAGCAGTCTCTTCTGTCCTACGCTGTCATTCTTCAGTATAATCCGCTGACGCCGGGGAGATCATATGAAATTTTATGAAGTAGTTGAGCAGATCCGCGCGTTGCTCCAGCGTCAAGGGCGGGCGTCCTACCGCGCGCTCAAACGGGAATTCAACCTCGACGACGAGTATCTCGAGGATCTCAAGACCGAACTCATCGAAGCGCAACGCATCGCGGTTGACGAGGGCGGCACGGTGCTGGTGTGGACAGGCGCAGCGTCAGTTCCAAGTTCCACGTTTCAGGTCCCACGTTCCACTCAGCCTCCAAGCCCGAGCTTCCAGTCCTCTGGCGTCTTACACCCCACGCCTTACGTTTCGCGAGCCGCGGGCGAACGGCGTCAGCTCACGGTCATGTTCTGCGATTTAGTGGATTCGACCGCGCTCGCGGAGCAATTGGACCCGGAAGAGTGGCGCGCGGTCGTGCAGACGTATCAACAGACATGTGCCGAGATCATTCATCGTTTCAATGGGACGATCGCGCAGTATCTGGGCGACGGTATTCTCGTCTACTTCGGTTATCCAGCGGCGCATGAGGACGATGCGGCCCGCGCCGTGCGCGCCGGGCTGGAGATTGTTCGGGCGTTACACGTACAAGTCCCCTCTCCCTTGAGGGGCGAGGGACAGGGAGAGGGTGAGCAAGGCTCACAATGCCAGGAGACCCCTTACCCTAACCCTCTCCCGCAAGGGGAGAGGGGATTTTCGGGGACTTTCCCGACAGGGACGAGGAGATTACAGGCCCGCATCGGCATTCACACCGGATTAGTTGTCGTCGGCGAAATGGGCGGCGCAGAGAAGCGGGAACAGCTCGCCGTTGGCGACACGCCCAATATTGCCGCGCGTCTGCAAGGACTGGCCGCGCCAAACACTATCCTCGTGAGCGGCACCACACAGCGTCTGATCACGGGATTGTTTGGCTACCGCGACCTCGGACTGCAGACGCTGAAAGGCGTTTCGGCGCCGATGCAGGTGTATCAGATTACCGGAGAGAGTGGCGTACGTGGCCGTATTGAAGCGGGCCTGATGACCGGTTTGACGCCGCTCGTCGGACGTGAGGAAGAGGTCAGTCTCTTGCTGCGACGCT
>DATLYA010000340.1:0-4499 GCA_035575235.1 Candidatus Methylomirabilota bacterium | reverse complement strand
CTACAAACGCGCGGTTGGCATCTCTGCAATCGCAGATTTTGCATGGATGTTCCGCAAGTACGGGATGACTTCAGATGCGAACCGCTCCATCTTGTTCATCGTTTTATGATGCGGCATACTCTAATTCATCAAGATATTGATTATAGAGCCGCCGCCCTTCCACAGGGTCATAATAAGAGTTCGACAGCGTCACCCACGAGGTGGGATATTTCTTCTTATCGGCAGCAAAGTCGGCAGGCAGGCGCGGCCACGGCATGAGATGAAACGCATAGATCTCCATGACGGCCCTCCGGGGAATGCAAAATGTAAAATGCAGAATGTAAAATGAATAATAAAAAACGCTGAGGGGAAGGCGCTCAGTTTACCTTCTTTAATTTTTCATTTTTAATTTTACATTCTCAATTCTTTACTTCAAAAGACCAACTTTCCTTCCCGTTCTTGCGCGTCGATGCGCGCTTCTAACTCCGGCGCCAGGGAAATTTTCCGGTCTGCGGGGAATTTGTCGCGCTCCAACGGTGGACGGAGATAGAAATCGTCAGGCGATCGCAACACCATCGTGCTCTTCGGCGGCTCCAAGAACCATTCCCGCCGCATGAACCCTGGACTAAAAAAGATTTTCCGGTCTTCCTCGGTCCAGTTGCGAGATAAAATCCCATGAATCGAGGCTGACAGCAGATCAATAGGGATGTCCCACCATAAATCAAACAGGACGGCATACCCATGATCACCCAAGGCAGGATTTGCATGCGTCGCAGTGCGCGCATTAATAAACATTAAATTGCCGTTTTTGTCATATTCCTCAATACGCAAGGGGAAAAACGCTTGCTGATCCACCCAATAGAGTAGCTTGCTGACGTAATAGTTATTGAGCCAGTCAGGGCGCGGAAGCGCCTCAAGCACAAAACATTTCACCCCGCCATCCGGCGTGTACCGAGGATAATCACTGCCCATCAGTTTGATTTCACTGGCTGGTACGTCAATGTATCCTCCCTTCTCGTCCGTCAGCACGGCGGACCGCCGGGTCACAGGAAAGCGCACCGTCTGATACAGAATATCTATTCCTATAATACGCCAAGAAAACTCCCAGGCGTCACGTCCAATCAGATCATCAAATGTTGAAGCGCTATTTGGCAGTCGATCTTCTCGACGTGGTTGGGGTTGTCTTCGTATACGGCGGAGCGCGGGCGAATACGCAAAAAGGTCTAATTTTGTGGTGAAGGTATGGTCAGTACGATACCCGACATATAAGGTCTGGTTGCCATAGCGCTCAGGGGGCGACACCGATTGGGAAAGCCAGCGATAGATTTCTTGCCCTGGTTTCGTTCCATACAGCTGCTCGGCAAAACCACCCTGCGGGAGATAGAGGACGGGGATGATTGTAACACGCTGATCCATGAAGCCGGTGTTTGTTATCGTTAACCCAATATCGATGAGGGTATGGTTCCAATTAGGAGTATGCGGATACTCCATGGCGCGAAGTCCCATTTCCTCGGCGGTATACGGGGCGCTAAATGGGAATCGCTCAGCAGGCAGATACGGAAACTGCGCATCTCTTGGCGTCTCGGTGCGAAGATCTATGACGGCCTTTTCTTCATTGGAAAGTTCAGCAAGGGTTTTCCAGGTTTTTGGCTTGACGCCGTCTACACTCGGCGGGTTCCACTTCCCGTCTTGGCTTACCTGCGCCGCCGCTGCGAGCGGAGTTAACAATACGGCAAGGACTAGCCACCTCCAGATAAGTCGTCTATGCGTCATACTGATCGAGCCTCTGCAATCGCGGAAGAAACATCCCGCAGCGCCAACCTTCATGCAATACATCTATTGTCCGGGCGCGGTTCATAAAGTAATGGAGGAAAAGGACGGAACGAAAGGCCTGCGTCAAAAAGCTTCAGCGTCCTGACGGTGAACCGCGTTAAAATTCATAGCTGATCTCCCAGCCAATATTATCCCACTTATCGTATTGCCCATAGATATCATGACGACTGCCGCTGCTGTAGGCGGTGTAGATGAGCCGGCCGGTGATGAACTGCGAGAAGTTATAACTGGCGATGAATTTCGTTTTCAGTCCTTGCCATTCTCTCACTGGACCACTGAGGTACGGACTCACAGTCAGACTCAGCCGCAAGCGGTCGCGAGTGAAGCGAAACGGTCGCTCGATAAAAAATACAGGGATGACATTCCACTGATCGCCGACACCGCCGCCGAAGCCGTTGCCCAGAGTTTGCTTCCAGTCAAAGGTGTAAAACAATGACGGCTGAAGGATGAAAGAGGTATTCCCGGGAAACGCCAGTTCGATAGCAATAGCCGCACGGAGTGTATCACGGGTAATCAAGCCCGAATTGAGATTCCCCGCCAGCGCCGCTGCACGGCGAGTCGCATCGGCGAACTTAACGCCTTTGGTCCACAATCCCTCGACCCGCAACACCACCGGCAGTTCGCCAATGAATGGCACGCGGGAGAGAGACGAGGCGTAGTCTGCAGTAATGCCGAAATGATGCAGCCGCGTATGACGCTGACGCGTCAGCAGCCGAGTAACGCTATCCGTCACCTGTCGTCCGATAATGAAGTTTGTGGGATTATCATTCCAGGCGTAAAAATAGATGAGTCCCCACGTGAGCGGCTCCATTGACACATCAAGCCGTGCGCCGTATTCGTGATCACCCCAATCCCCCGGACTAGGCCGCTTGCGGCGCAAGCGGATATCGCCGCTTGTCGGCGCGAGGCGTCCCGCCAGGATATCTTTCACCACCGTGTCGCGCGGCGGGACGCCGGGAGAAAACCAGGGCGAGCCCGGAACCGGCTGGCGATCTTGTTCAAAGTTCGGGATATATAACAATTGCAAGGAGTTCGAACCGAAGAAATAGGTGACGTTGGCCATCCACGTCGGAATACGCCGGTATTCAAAATCACTGGCTTCGAGCTGCACGGATTCGCGCCGATCCATGGGGTTAATAATGTCAATGAACTGACCATCCATCTTTCCCCAGGCGATTTGTTGCTTGCCAAGCACGACGTCGAGACTATGGGTGCGGTAACTCACGTACAGTTCGCGCACGATGCGGTCAAAATTATGGTAGTGACGCATCGTCTCGCTCACACGCGGCGCAAACAACCCTGCGGAGTCCTGCCAGTTATAGACGCCATCGTACAGAAAGTGGTTGACACTAGTGATTTCAATATTGGGCGATATCTGATAGTGCATCTCCAGCTCGAAAAGATTCTGCAGCTGGAGGAAACGAAAATCCTTCTCACGATTCGCGACGCGTTGATTGCTCGTCAGGGAAATATCGGACCATTGGCGGAAAAATCCCTTGAAGGTCAACGCGGGAATCTCTTTCTCGATTGGCTGACGTACATAGCGGCCAGCCGGGTCAAACGTCGCCAGAAAACGATCAAACCGTGACCAATAATCACCCAAGAGGCCGGCTTCGCACGGAGCAGCCCACACGGCGAGCAGCAGCCCCACCAAGCCGGAGACGCACGCGGCGCCTCTCCCTATCCCTCTCCTCGTGAGTCGCCCCATCTTCTTCCCCCTCCCCTGTCCCTGTTATTCTTTACTGCGTTGTTGCACCAAAATGCCCGCGTCTGTGAGTTGGGCGATACGCGCCTCATCGTAGCCCAGGAAGCGGCTCAACACGGCGCTATTATGCTCCCCGAGATCAGGGGCGGTCAGTCTGTCCGGCGGTGGGACGGTTGAGAAGCGGAACGGAAAACCAGGCAACACGATGTCGCCAAAGTCGGGGGTGGAAATAGGACGCACCGTCCCACGCTCAAGAAGATGCGGATGTCGCACGACCTCGGGAATCGTCAGCACCGGCGCGACAGGCACGCGCTCACGTTCCAGCGCCGCCACAGCAGTGTCGCGGTCCGGCAACGACTGCAGCCACTTCTCAATTTCTTCGATCAGCGTCTTTTTATTTTTCAACCGATCGCGCACGGTGCGGAAGCGAGGATCATCTGCAAGCTCGGGTTGCCCCATGGCTCTACATAAGCCTCGCCATTGATGATCGAGCGCTGCAATCAGGAGCACATAGCCGCCGTTCGCCGCCTTGAAAATCCCGCACGGCGTCAGCCCGGTGTGATGCGCCCCACCGCGAGTCGGCACGAATTTCCCTTTGCTTGCCGTGTACGTTTGCAAACTAAAGTCGTGATAGTGCATATACGAATCAAGCAAAGAAACATCGATGTATTGTCCTTCCCCCGTCCGCTCACGATGCAGCAGGGCACAAGCGACTGCAGCAAGCGCATGGACGCCTGTGCTCACATCACCCATCGCCACCATGGGCAGGACTGGCGGTTGTCCTGGTTCGCCCATCACCTCGGTGATGCCCGCATAGGCTTGCGCGATGTAATCGAAACCTGGCACTTCCGCCGATGGTCCGGTTTGCCCAAGAGCGGAGATCGAACACATAATGAGGCGCGGGTTGAGTTGTTTGAGGGATTCGTAATCGAACCCCATACGCTTCATCACGCCAGGGCTATAGTTTTCCACAACGACGTCA
>DATLYA010000339.1:0-7120 GCA_035575235.1 Candidatus Methylomirabilota bacterium | reverse complement strand
CTTTTCGGCGGCGTTCATGTACTCGGGAAAGGTCACCCATTCCCATTTGATGCCCTTCGCCAGCACGTCAAACGGAATGGCTTCGACATTGACTAAGTCCCACGCGGCGATTTCGTGCACTTCAGGTTTGCAGGGAGCGATACCCACGCCGCAGTTGCCCATCACCAGGCTGGTGACGCCATGCCAGGATGACGACGTAATCAGCGGGTCCCAGCAAATCTGCGCGTCATAATGCGTGTGGGGATCGATGAACCCCGGCGCCACAATCAGGTCCGAGGCGTCGATAACTTTCTTCGCGCCCTCGGAAATTTTGCCGATCTCGGCGATCTTACCATCGGCGACAGCGACATCGGCGCGGTACTGCGGCGCGCCCGTGCCATCCACGACCGTCCCGTTTTTAATAAGTAGATCGTACGACATTACTGACCTCCTTTAGCTACAGACAACAGGGATCAGGCATCGGGGGTCGGTATTTTTTTACTGTTTCCTGTTCCCCGGTTCCTGACCCCTTCGGTCTAAATGACGCCTTCTTTCTCCAGCTCTGCTCTTTCCTGCCTGGTCAACCTCAACAACTCATCATACACATAATCATTATCTTCACCGTAACACGGGGCGGCGCGTTCAGTCGGTCCGCCCTGGTTCACCACGCCGTTGGTGAAGTGGAACGGCACATCCTTGACCGGCCATTCGCCGATCTCGCTATGCTTTAAGGGAATCAACCACTGCAAGTGACGCAATTGCGGGTCGCGTTCGACGCGGTCTTGCGCAGTTTGACATACGCCAGCGGGAACGCCAGCGTTCTGCAGCCGCTCTTGTAAGGCAAACGGCTCCTTATCTTTCGTCCATTCACCAATGAGACGGTCAAGTTCGTCCTGATTTTGCGTACGCGCAAAGAGCGTGGCAAACTTCTCTTGCTGTGTCCACGCCGGCGCGCCCATTTCGCGCACTAACGCTTGCCATTCTTCGTCATTCGTGACAGCAATAGTGATCCAGCGGTCATCGCCCGCACAGCGGTATGCGCCATGAGGCGCGGCAGGTTTATAAGGCGAACGATTGCCCGTGCGCTGGTAATGGCGATTGTTGACTAAATAATCCAGCACCGCCGTGCCTGTCATATAGATGCCGGGTTCGACCTGCGAGCAGTCAATGTACTGTCCCTTGCCAGTCCGTTTCTTGTAGTAGATGGCGCAGAGCATGGTGAGCGCGCAGTAATACGCGCCGCTCCAGTCCATGTAGGAAAACCCCCATCCAGCAGGCGGATACGGCGCAGGCAGCCCGGACTGCTCGGTCAGGCCACTCACCGCCTGAGCGATCGGACCATAGGAAGCGAATTTCACATATGGCCCCTTATAGCCCCACCCTGGTTGCTGCACGTAAATGATGTCTGGCTTGATTGACTTGAGGGTATCGTATCCGAGCCCCCATTTGCGCATCGTTTCGGCAGTAAAGGCTTCGACCACAACGTCACTCACCGCCACCAAACGCTTGAACAACTCGCGTCCTTTCGGGTGCCCCATATTGAGGCTCACGCCGCGTTTCCCTGCATTAATATCGTTGAAGTAACCAGCGCGATTAACACTCTTAACGGCGTCTTTGGTGAGACCACTGAGCTCCATGGCGCCGGCTTTTTCCGCCTTTTCGTTTCTGAGCGGGGCAAACGGCGGCATGTAGCGCAGAAAATCGAGCCGGTCGCGCCACTCAATGCGGATCACTTCAGCGCCAAGACTTGCCAGCAAGCGCGGTCCACCGGCGCCGGCCAGAAGCCAGGTTAAGTCTGCGATGCGCACTCCCTCTAATGGTCTCACAATATTTCTCCATTTGCTCGATGAGCCATTGAATCATTGAGTCATTGAAAAAAAATGGCCCGATGACTCAATCGCTCAATCACACAATCTTCCGTTCCTTCAGCCGCGCGATTTCCTCCCGCCGCAAGCCGAGCTGTCCACAAAACACATCCTCATTATGCTCTCCGACGAGCGGCGCCCGTGGTCCTTGCCGCCAGGCGACCTCTTCAGGAAGCATCGGTGCGCCGACGTACGAAAACCGCTCTCCTAATTCAGGATGCTCAACCTCGGTGAACGTCGCGCGCATGCGCCACTGTTCGTCTTGCAGGTTTTCCTCTGGTAAACGGATGGGCGACCAGGGGATGCCGCGGCTCTGTGCGTCGCGCCAGATTTCTTCCATACCAAACGCCGCGACACAGCCAGCCTGCACCTCGGAGAAATGTTTGGCGAACGCCATGCCTTTACGATTATTAGGGTCTTGGTATTGCTCGCTGGTCAGATCTCCAGCCTGGCCTTTCTCGTCAAGAAAATTCACCAGGATCTCGTACCCGCCGGGAAACGGATTAGGCAAGACGATCGCATAACGGTCATCTTTCGTAGGAAACTGCACTTCCGGCCCGATCGCAGGCTGCGCATGTCGCCCGGTTTGGCGAAAGCAAGGCGTCTGATTGTAAATCCAATATGGCACGTCAATCTCCGTGCACACGCTTACTGCTTGATGAATAGGCACGTCGATCATTTCGCCTTGTCCGGTTGTCTCCCGTCCGATCAGCGCGCCAACTGTGGCGATGAACGCCTGGTTGCCGGCAATGTGATACGCGTGCCACATCTGCGGCGCGATCGGCGGGGTATCATAGGTTCCATCTTCTTTGGGATTGTAGCCGCAGCACATCATCTGCCCGCCGAGCGCTAAATGCACAAGATCAGTGGCTTTGTAGTCCCGCCACGGACCACTGCGTCCAAACGGCGTCAGCACCACATAGATTAAGCGCGGGTTGAGTCGGCGTAACGCGTCCCAATCAAGCCCCAGCTTCGCTAAGGTAGCGAGCGGCAAGGCGTCTAACACGACGTCACAGTGAGTGATCAGCTTCTTCAGGAGCGCAGTTCCCTCAGCAGCATGAATATCCAGCGTCACTCCACGCTTGCCGAAATTGTAATGCCAGAAGTAGAGACTGCGATCGGGATGCGGCTCGTCGTGATAGAAAGGACCTATCGACCGCGTCGCGTTCCCGCCGGGCGGCTCAATTTTTATGACATCAGCGCCGGCGCCGGCGAGGAGCTTGCCGCAAAACTCGCCTTTTTCGTCAGCCAGCTCGAGGACTTTCACGTCGAACAAAAAACCTGCCATCTCGTTATCCTATCGAACTGTCTCCAGTGAGAGCCAGCCATGAACCGGAGAATCGGGAAACGGAGAAACGGTGAGGAAAGGCTTTCCCCGATTCTCCCCCTCTCCGGTTCTCCGGTTCAGCATGCAAACTTTCCCGCACTTAAAAATCACTACTCTAGTGTCTTTACATTAAAGAGGTGCCCGCCGACTCGCCGCCATAGCTGGCGAACGGCACGGTCTGCGCGCGCGCGGTTGGTTCCGTAATGACGTTGAGCAAAGCTGGACGTCCCTTCTCCACCTCACGCCAGGCGCGCTCCATGGCGGGACGCACAGCGCGCGGGTCCTCCACCAGTTCGCCATACGCGCCTAAGCCCTGCGCAACTTGATCGTACCGCACAAAACCCAGATCACGACCAGGCACGCGCATCTTGTTGCCAGGGCTTGCCGTCCAACCGCCGTTGTTGCTCACCACCACCAAGAGCGGCAAATGGTGGCGCACGGCGGTATCCAGCTCCATCAAATTTAACCCCAGTGAGCCGTCGCCGTGCAACACGACCACGGGACGATCCGGCGCCGCCGCCTTGGCGCCGACGCCAAAGGGCAACCCCACACCCATACAGCCATTCGGTCCGGGATTCAAGCGCGCGCCAGGCGTGAACGAAGGAATCACTTGCCGTGACATATTCATGATCTCATGTCCGTCCACGGCCAGGATGCCGTTGCGCGGAATAAAGTCGCGCACCTCTTTACAGAGACGCATCGGGTGCACAGGCGTTTGCTCACTATTGAGCAATGGCGTCATTTTCTCCCGGTTCTCGCGATCTTTGGCTCCGAGTTGTTGCACCCACATCGATTCTTCACCAAAGCGCACGCGTCCTTTGGCGACTTCAGTTAATTGCTGGAACACGGCTTTGGCGTCGCCGACGATGCCAAGCTCGACGCTCCGTGTCCGTCCGATTTCCTCGGAATCGACATCAACTTGAATAAACTTGGCTTCAGGGGAGAACCGCGGCGGGCGGCCATACCCAATAATGAAATTGAACCGCGTACCAACGACCAGCACCACATCTGCTTCTTTAAAGGCAAAGGAACGCGCGCCAAGCAAACACAAGGGATGATCGTCAGGCACGACGCCGCGCCCTTGCGGCGTGGTAAAAAACGGAATGCCGGTCGTCTCTATAAACCGGCGCATCTCCTCACCGGCCCCGGACCAGAACACTCCGCTGCCGGTGATCAGCAACGGTTTTTTAGCATTCTTCAGCAATCCGACGGCCTTCTCGATAGAACGGCTGTCCGCCACAGGCAGCGACTTGTCACTAATAGTGGGGCGCGGCCACACGCGCCTCTCATCGACTTTCTCGACCAACATGTTGCCTGGCATATCAAGATACACAGGTCCAGGTTTGCCCTGCCGCGCTCGCACCATCGCCATATGCACGTATTCTTTGGCGCGGTGCGATTCGTACACGCGCGCCGACCATTTACAAATAGGCTTAAACACGGCGAGCTGGTCAAACTCCTGGAAATCGCCGAGATCGTAATAATGGACGGCGGAAGAGCCGCCCAAGGCGAGCACGGGACAGGCGTCAAGAAACGCGTTCGCCACGCCCGTCAGCAGATTCGCCGCGCCAGGACCGCCGGCGCCCATGCACACGCCGACTTTCCCGGTCACGCGCGAGTAAGCGTGCGCCATCATCGCCGCCGCCTGCTCATGACGCACATCAATCAGGCGGATGCCTAACCGCTCCGCGTGCATGGACAACAAAATGTTAGGACCGCCCATGATATAAAAAATGGTGTCAACACCCTCTTCTTTTAGTCCTTCCGCCATCAGTTGGCTGCCGTCTACTTGGGCCATACGAAACTCCAAGAGAATTAAAACTTAAAAAGGAAGAATGTAAGATTCAAACCAGAGCATTACGCGTCAAGGGGGAGACGTTGTCTCTCAGCGCAACGTTTTTCTTTAATTTTTAATTTTACATTTTTAATTTTTCATTATGCTGCTGCTACTCCCCAGGAAGGAGGGCTCTGACGAGCCCTTCCCTCCTTCCTTCCCGGGGGTCCCCGAGCCGCTTACGCAGCAAGCTGAGTGCTACGCAGCAGCTTACCCGGCAGTGCATTCGTGCAGTTCCCATCCTCGAACGTCACCACACCATTCACCAGGGTGTAGTGCAGCCCCACAGGCTTTTGGATGAGCCGCCGTTCTCCGCCGGGGAAATCATTGGCATAGACCGGCGTATCGTACATAAGATTGAGCTTATCGAAATCATACACAATAACGTCCGCCGCCATGCCTTCACGCAAGAGCCCGCGGTCGCGCAAGCCGATCAGCCAGGCGGGCAGCGCACTCATCTTCCAATGCGCATCTTCCAGGCTCATCAGCTTCTCGTCGCGAATCCATTTACTCAGAAAATACGTTGGCCAGGCGCTAATGGTGAGGTAGCGGGTATGGGCGCCGCCGTCAGAGACAGAGAGGTGAGTGTAGGGGTGTTTCAAGATCTCGCCGACCGCGTGCTTATCGCCGTTGACAAAATCAATCAAGCCGAATTCAGTCTTGAGATCTTCTGAGAGTGCGAAATCGAGCCAGGCGTCAACAGGATCCTTACCCGTCATTTCCGCCAGTTCTGCGATCGCCAAGCCTTCGTATTTGCTGTTCTCGGGTTTCGCCACCTCGAGGATCTTCACTTTTTTCCAATTCTTATGGAAGACCGTCGCAGTGCATTCGGCGATATCCTTTTTCATCGCCGCCCGCACTTCCGGCTTGCGCAACTTCGCCGCCCGTTCCTCGGGGGTTCCAACCAGGGGTTGCACCCAATTGGGCATATCGTCGAACAGATTATACTCAGCCAGCGTGAAATGCGTAGCAATATCCATGCAGATACACTGGGCGTACATGGGATAGCCTTGCTTGTTCACCTCTTCGAGCCAGTTGAGTTGCACGCGCCACGTGTCAGGGGATTGTTCCGTGTGCGCGATCGCGCCCCATTGCACCGGGCGGCCGCTTGTTTTGATGAGTGCAATAAGGAATGGATCGCCACCGAAGCTTTGGATTTCGCCGACTGTCCACCCTACGTGGCCAACGCCGAATTCCCGTTGAATCTCCGCCAGCGCAAGAAATTCTTCATTCGAGGTCACATGGGTCGGCAAATAGCTGCCGTCCTCTGGACGGTCAATCAGATTTTTATCGGCAGAGAAGCCAAACGCGCCGGCTTGCATTCCCTCACGGAACAGATGCTTAATTTGCGCTAATTCTTTGTCGGTCACCTTGGTGCGTTCCCTGGCTTCACGCGCGCCAAGCACGAACGCTCGCAACGGCGAATAGGGGAACAGCGAGCCGACATTCAGCCCCAGCCCCTGTCTTTCTAAACTGTTGAGATATTCAGGGAAAGAGATCCAATCCCAGCGCATGCCTTTGGCCATTGACTCGTAAGGGATCGCTTCCACGCGGTCCATCATGCGCATGTTCATTTCACGATCTTCCGGCTTGCAAGGGGCAAAGCCGAAGCCGCATTGGCCAATGGTGAGGGTTGTGACACCGTGCCAACCAGAGAGGGTGCAATAAGGGTCCCAATTGATCTGGGCATCGTAATGAGTGTGCAGGTCGATTGCGCCTGGCGCGACAATTTTCCCCGTCGCGTCGATCTCCTTTTTTCCCTTCGCCTTAATATTGCCGCTGATCTTTGCGATCTTCCCGTTGCTAATGGCGAGATCAGCGCGGTAGGCGGGGAGCCGCGAACCGTCAACAATCAACCCGTTACGAATAATGACATCGTACTCAGCCATAAACACCCTCCTTCGTTAAAGTGTTTTGCAGGCGGCAACTGATTGAAGAGCCCTACGCTAGCGTCTCCTGTTCCGGCGGGGCCGTTTCCTCCATTGCCTCCGCCGCCACCATCGCGAGGCCGTTCTGCCGGAGCGTTTTGCTCGTCACTATCCCAAACACAATGGCCTTCAGAGCGTGTAAATAATCGTCGGCTTTGGCGAACCGCTTCAGCGCCCAACGCCGCAC
>DATLYA010000338.1:0-8012 GCA_035575235.1 Candidatus Methylomirabilota bacterium | reverse complement strand
CCTCTCTCCCGGCGCTGCGTAAATCGGCAAAGTGAAACCAATAATATTCATACTCGCCTGCATTCAGCTCGTCCCCCCCAAGACCGCCAAAGAGACTGCCAAAACCGAGGGCGCGCGCTTCCCGGCAAAGCACAAAATGTGACAACCAGGTCGCCGTAGCGACTGGCTCATCATGCGCGCGCACCATTGTATTGACCAGGCCAAACACGTCCGGACGATCGACGGCAATCGCATGCCAGCGCTCCACCGTGGCGTCAAGCATCGAGCGAATCTCGTCCGACTCATCGTAAGTTTTGTCGCTATAGACGCTGGAAAACGCGGCATACTTGCGGCCAGAAAGCTTCACCGCCGACGCCAATACGGAGGAGGAATCCATGCCGCCGGAGAGGGTAAAAGCGGGATGCACGGCGCGGGCGACTCGTCGCTTCACAGCGTCGAACAACAACGCACGGTATTGCTCGGCAAGTCCTTCCTCGGAACCGTTCAGATCAGGCGCGTCCTGAAATTCCCAATAGGCCCACGACGAAAGACGACCATGTTTTCGACAGAGCACGGTGGCTGCCGGCAACTGAGCGATGTGCGCATAAGGGGAACTGGCTGGATCATTGTCAAAATAACGATAGTGCCCTGCTGCGAAGAGCGCGACGAACTGGCGGTTAGGCTCAGCGGACACACCGGGCAACACGAGCAGTGCGCGGGGTCGCGATGCGAACGCAAAAAGCTGATCGCCTTGATAATAGTAGAGAGGTTTCAGTCCGAACCGGTCACGCGCCAGATATAACGCCTGGTCGCGAAAGTCGTAGAGCGCCAGGGCAAAGTCGCCGTTGATTTTCCGCAGAGCGTCTGTCAAACCGTAGCGCAAATACAATCTCGCGATGACCGCCGCATCTCCTTCGGCGTTCAATTCCTGGAGCTCGTCAAGATTATACAAACAGCCGTCAAGCACGACGGCGACTTCAGCAGACTTGAAGAAATTCGTTGCTGCTGTTCCATGGAAGGCGAGCGCCGCTGGCGTGCGGTTCCCAGACACAGCGCCCGATGAGAGCCCAGGCTGCGCATACACGCGCAACATCTGCTGCAACAGCCGCTCACGCTCGGGGGACGGATGATCACTGATAATGCCGGCAATGCGAGACATGGCTTCACTCTGTTCCGCGTCCATTGAGTCTAAAGAGTTTGCCAGGTTTATAGGGTTTGGAGAGTCCTCAGGCCCCAATAAACTCAACGTCCCAATAAACCTGACAAACCCAATAAACTCAACAAACCAAGTAGACTGGTTACTTCACTGCGTAGACTGTCCACATGCTCTGCAAGTAGGAATCATATCCGCGTTTTCGCGCTTCCTCACGCGGCAGGTAATACGTGGTCAGACACGGATCGATCATGGAGCAGCCTCTGAGCAACTCAGGATATTCTTCCTGCGAGAAAAAATGCGCCAGTCCAATGTTGGTTAAATAGAAATTCGAGCGGTTGTCATACAGCAAGAGCGACCCGGGATCGTCAGGAAGCTGCTCAGATTTTTTTTGTTGAAACGTCGTATGCCCCTGATCGAGCATATAGCCGACGAACACTCCGCCCGGTTTTAGCACCCGGACAACCTCGGCAAACGCCTGCTGACGCTCGGGTTTGGGCAAATGTTGAAAGACGCACGCTTCAATGACTCCATCAACCGATTCGTCAGGAAAAGGCGTCTCGGTCACCGAGCCTTCCCATAACACGCCGATACGATCTTCTACGCCCGCGCGGCGGAGATGGTCTAAACACAGAGAGAGCGCAGTCGGGGAAATATCGATCCCGCTGACGCGAATGCCGCGGCGCGCCAGCCACGCTAAATTTGGCCCGGCGCCGCAGCCCATCTCGAGAAAATGCAGACGCCGCTCTTCTCTCTGGGAGTATCGGGCGCGCAAATAGTAAGCGACCGTGCGAATGACCGCTTCAACCGGCGCGGTATTGTACGCTTGGGTAGCGATCTGCGCCTGGAATGACGTCTCCCACAGTTGCTTCATTACGATAGTGCGATCATTGATCGTTGCCTGTTCCATACATCTGCTCCTCTCTCGCCTACTGAAGCCAGGTCGCCAGGGCGAGCCCTTCGCCAGGCTCAGAGCCCGCCCTGAACAGAGTGCAGGGATACCCCTCATAGAGCGGGATCGAAGCGCTCTTCACCGCGACTTATTCTTGCCTACAGCCTGGCTGCGCCTCACAGTGAGGTGAAAAACGCGCATAAGGTGAACTTCCCGCTCGGCTCACGCACTCGTTCGAGACACTGCGCTGAAAATCCCGCCCGCATGGCAAGCAGGCTGAGTGAGGTCATACTGAACACATGAAAATGTTCAAGAAAAAATTCCTCTCGGCCCGCGCCTTCCCTTGCTGCAGTTTCACCGTCAGGCAACTCGACGTAGACCACGCCGCCGGAACGTAAGTGTTGTCGACTTTTGCGCAGCATGGAGATGGGATCTTCCACATGTTCCAACACCTTGTTGAACGTAATGAGGTCATACGTTCCGAGATCCGCAGTAGTGAGGAAATCGCCGCGCCTTCCCTGGACTCCGACATGTTCACGAGCGTGCGCCACAGCGCGCGGATCAGGATCAAGCGCCGTACACTCCCAACCCTCCTCCCTCATGCGCGCCGGAAACACACAGAGACCGGCGCCAACATCAAGCAAGGTTGGAGGAGAGGTCGAAAAGGAGGACACAGACCGTTCCTCCTCCCCTGCTCCGTTTTTCTCTCCATCTCTTTCTCTCTCACGTATATAACGCATGATCCGCTGCACGCGTTGGTAATTATCGGAACGTTCGGGCGGTAACGACATAATCTTCTGAAACGTGGCGAGCAGCTTGTCGCCGTTGTAGGTAGCGTCTACATACCCTCCCTCGTACAACCGTCGCAAATCAAAACCGTGACGGTTAACAAAGTGGCCACAGCCTTGGCATTGCCACATTTCGCGATGGTACGCTTCGCCGCTGACAAGCGGAAAACTCGTCTCGCCTGCCGGCGGCGCGTCGTACACGAAGATGAGGGCGTAATGAGGCGAGGTGCAGAAACGACAAGGGCTTATAGGACCTGAGCAGAGCAGATGCTGAGCGCTGGACACTGAGGGCTGAGTGTTCGGACTGAAGCCTTGAACCTTGCACCTTACACTTTGGTCTAACCATTCAATAATTTCCATCCCTTGCGCGGCCAGATACGCATAAAACTCTCGCAGTTTCGCCTCTTCGATGAGCAGCAGATAGAGCCGCTCGCCGCTACGGACGAGCGCGGACTTCAGACCGAAATTTGGCAAGCGCGCGTTCAGAGATGGGGTGGCGTAATAGCCCCATGATTTACGCACCACATCGTACTCGGCGCCAGAGGCGGTGACAAACGTCACTTGCTCGTCCGGCTCCAGCGCCACCCGGCCACAGTCTTTGAGATAGATAATCTCGCGCACCCCAACGGGAAATCTGCGAGGCGGGTCAAGCGGGATAAATTGCATCGTGTTCTCTCTATCTCTGTCTCCGTCCGTCTATGCCCACTTCCAATCGGGAATCAAAAAATCCTCGATCATCCACACGCCATTACATCGCTTCCAAATCGCGGGATTGCGGAATTTTTCGATCACTTCGAAGAAATGCCTGGTCGTGATGCCGACGAAGGCGCAGAACTTTTCGATATCCTCATACGGCGTATCGTCACCGCGCGCACGAATAATGTCGATGGCCTGCGCCCGGGTCATCCGCCCATTACGGATTTCAAGGGAGAGATTATCGAACAACCGCGTAAATCCAAATTTATACCATTTCAAATAGTGGTGAATGGAAATGAAATCATCATCAATGTCGGCGTAATTGTAGTAGCCGGTTTTTGGCCCTTCACGGCGAGTTTGGAACCCATGCGCCTGAGCGACGCGGAGGCTCGTCTCCGGGTCCCAGGGAAAGTAGTAGCCTAAAAACACCGCATGGACGCCGGCTTTCTCCAGCTCCACCTCACCAGGCCCGAAGTAGGGCGTGAGGGCCTTTTCTGAGAGCTGCTCCGACACCCAATCGTGCGCCGTCGTCCCCTGCGTCGCCCCGTACTTTCTCAGCCACGGACGGTCGAGTCGGAAGCCATAGCGCTCATCCTCAGCGCCGCCATACTCGAACGCCGAGTTCTCACCCCACACGACCAGGGGAATGCTCAAGCGAACGGCAATCGTAAGCGGGATATTAAAGAGCGCCAGATGCATGGGGATCGCCGTGGACCCGCAGCGCACGAGCGCTTGATACATGAAGGTTTTTTCGACATTGGGGTTGATCTGGTAATCGATGTGGTCAACGCCTAAACGAACCAGGTTAGCCAGATTCTGAGCGCCCAGCGCCGTGCGTCCTGGCGTCTTCCAGGTCACCGCGAGGGGGTTGAGTCCATAGCGAAGGCAGGTCACGACTTGCCACGTGCTGTCCTTTCCGCCGCTCACTGGAATCAAGCAATCATAACCGCTGCTGCGCGTCTGGGCGTACCGGACGACGTTCTGAAATGAGCGCTCACGCGCCGCCCAGTCGATACGCGGCCTCAAGCGATGCGCCGCGCAGGCATTACATATCCCCTCTTCATTAAGCGCAAGGTTGGGCCGCGTCGAGGGGAGAACACAGTGGTTGCAATATTTCATATTCGCAATGCGAAATCCAAAATGTCAAACGCACAAAACAGAGAGGCCGGTTCTTCGACTTCTTCATTAGGAGTTTTTCATGTTTCATTTTCTTAGGAGAACTCCTCCAGGAACATTTTGCTGCTCAGAAAATAGAAGAGAAACTTGCTCTCACTGTTCGGCAAATCAGGCTTACGCAATAAGGCCTCAACGGCGTCGCGGCGCACATGCTCGAAGATTGGGCTCCGATCAAGGAGGGCGCTTCGGGTTTCAGGATCTTGCACGTCGAGGAAGGAAAAAATCGGCGCGTTGAATCCGACCTTGCGGGGATTAGAAAGAATCTTGTCCGGCGCAATGCCGCGCAGCGCCTCGCGGAGCACCGCTTTCGCCAGACCGTTGCGAATGAGATGGCGCGAGGGAATGCGCTGGCAAAACTCGAAGAGCTCGCGATCGAGAAACGGCGAGCGATTCTCAATGGAAAAATACATGGCGTTGAGATCGTCCTCATGCAAAATCACCGGCACGGATTCATGGAACATCTCGTTGAGCATACGGTTCCGCAGCAAACTGTCGGTGTAGCGCTCCTCGGTGAACGGTTCGGACCATTCCACCAACAAATCGCGCGCGAATCCTTCAGCATGCAAGAAAATGTGCTCACGCATATCGGGGTTCTCGATGAACGCATCGGGATTGCCGAGGAACGGATTCCGCACAATCGGCTTCACCTGCTGCAGCCACGCCTGACGCGCAGCAGCATGCCTCTCCGGTTCATGGCGAATCTCGTACAGATAGGCGAGATGATGATCGTAATACCCGGTAAAGAGTTCATCCGCTCCCGTGCCGCTGACGGCAATACGATAACCATGTGCGGCAATGCTTTCCATCAGCAGCCAGTGAGCAAAATAGGTAATCGTGTAGACTGGCGCATCATGTTGTCGCACCAGCGTGCGAAGTTTAGGGAGAAACTCTTGGGTGTTGACGGGAATGGACGTGTGGCGAACGCCCAACTCAACGACCGCATGGTCGATCATCTCTTGTTCCTCATAGCGGGCGTCGGAATTGGCGATGGTGAACCCATGCACGTCATAACCACATATGTTCCTGGCGATGCTGATAAGGGCGTTGGAATCAACACCGCCGCTCATGCAAAACGCCAGCGGCACGTCCGCGCGTAAGCGTAGCTTGACCGACCGCCCTAACGCCGCGCGCGCGCCATAGACCGCATCGGCGTAGGACATTGCATCATCTGGCGCAAACATCGGCGTCCAGTACCGCCGCGTAGTCTCAGCACCATCAGGCGCCATCATCACTATCGACCCTGGGGAAAGCTCGGTCACGCCAAGAAAGAAGGTGTCTTTCGTCTTATACAACGACTTGTAGCCATTCACGAGATAACGGTAGAGATGCTGAATATTGATTGACAGACGGCGTCCCACCAGCGCGGCAATGAATTTCACCTCAGAACCGAAATACACGCCGCTCTCGTCCCGGTAGAGATACAGCGGCTTTTCGCCAAACCGATCACGGCTCAACAACAACGAACCGCTGCGGGCGTCGTACCACGCAAACGCCCACATCCCCTCGCCTTTATCAAGTCCTTGCCATCCGTATTCAGCCAGCAGGTGCGCGAGCACCTCCGTATCTGACTCCGTGACAAACCTCCGCCCCTGTGCGGCAAGCTCTCGACGCAGTTCCACGTAGTTGTATAATTCGCCGTTGTAGACCAGAACCTGAGACTCGTGCCGAAATGGTTGATTAGCGCGCGGGTCCAGGTCGATAATGCTCAAGCGCGAATGCAGCAGCGTGACGTAATGACCAGGGGCGGGAGCATGTTGAAAATAATCGGCATGATCTGGTCCGCGCCGCCCCATCAAACGCAGACAGGCCTGAAGTCGCTCGCGCGGCAGTTCTTGCGTTCCGTAATATCCGGCGATTCCACACATACCATTCGTTCCAAGTGCAAAGCTCCAAGTTCACAGTTACAGGGCGCGCTTGCGCACCGAACCACTCGCTACCCAACACTCGAGAGGTGATGTTCTAATACAAACTCATGCTGTTTGAGCGGCGTGCGGACGGTTCGTCCGATCAGCGCCAGGGCGTGCGCGGGCGGGAGGCCAGAACGCGGCCGCACAAAGTCTAAATCTGCAAGTGTAAGGGGAATCCCAGCCGGCAGGTCGCGCACGGCGACGGCTCCGCGACGCGCAGTCGTCACCGCTGGCTGTTCGCATGGCATGGGTCGTTTCTCGCCGTCGCCAAGCATAGCGTCAAAGGTATGGAGTATGGTCGCCAGACGCCGCAGTTCCTGGGGATCAGCAGATAAGGCATGATCGCGAAATGTGGCGCGGGTTTTATCAAGAGTAAAATGTTTCTCGATGATGCGTGCGCCGAGGGCGGCGGCGACGAGCGACGCCTCAATGCCGAGGGTGTGATCAGAGTACCCAACCACCAGTCCAAAGGCGACGCGCAGGCGTTCGAGCGCGCGCAGATTGGCTTGGTCCAACGGCGTGGGATACGCGCTGACGCAGTGCAAGAGCGCAAGCGATGATTCCAGAGGTTGGTCGGCGGGCAGGTACTGCTCAATGGTTCGCACCGCGGCGCTCACCTCGGTCATCGTGCCCATGCCGGTGGAGAGAATCAGAGGTTTCTTTGTTCGCGCAGCGGCGGCGAGCAACGGCGTATAGTCGAGATCGCCAGAGGCAATTTTGACGGCGGACAACAAAGGAGCAAACTGTTCTAACGTGCGCACATCAAACGGCGTGGCGATGAACAACATGCCTCTCGTGCGAGCCAGCGCGGCCATCGCCTCGTAAGTTTCGTCGGGCAAACGGAAGCGCGACAGCTGGGTGATGCGCTCGCGTTGGCTGGCGTGCACGAGTCGCTCTGGGGTGATAATCTGCACCTTGACGGCGTCAGCGCCGGCTTCGGCAGCGGCGGCGACCATCTCTACAGCCGCCTGTCCATCTCCTTCATGATTGTTGCCGATTTCCGCCACCAGCAGTCGCTGCCGCTGTACATCACGACCTTCAATCATCATGGCCTGATCCCTTCCCCGCCCACATGGGCGTGTAAAACATACGCCGTGTCACAGACGCGGAACCCTAATGACTCATAAAGCCGCAACGATGGAATATTGGCGGCCTGCGTGCCGACGCGCGCCAGGGCTCCCCTGCGCGTACACTCCACCAGAAACGATCCTGTAAGAGCTCTCCCCACACCGCGTCCTTGATATGCGGGATCAACGCCAATGAGATCAATGACACAGCAAGTTTGCCCTTTGACCAACGTTTTCAACACCGCCAAAAATCCAGCCGGTTTTCCGTTCACTACGGCCACTAATAATTGTTCGCCGCGTTGTCCCTCGATGTAGCTGCGCACCCATGCCCGTTTGATGGCGTGCGCGCGCGCC
>DATLYA010000337.1:0-32432 GCA_035575235.1 Candidatus Methylomirabilota bacterium | reverse complement strand
CGCATCGGGGATATACACTTCGAAAAAAAGAACCCGTTCGTTGAGCGGAATCAGATTATCTTCGCGTTCTTCGGCTTCCTTCAAGCGATACTCCAACTCATCGCGGCTGTCGGGGTGGTTCGCGATCACCCGAATGGGGTTTCCTTGCACTTCACGAATGAACGCCTGCGCCGTAGCGTCCAGCTCAATACCCTCCACTCGTAATTCGGTAGCGCGTACAATACGTGACGTAAACGAGGTGACAATTGTCGCCAGAATAAACAACGAGGCGATCTTCACGCCTTCGGGACGTTCAATAATATTGGCGACAGTGGTGTACATAAAAATCAGCGTAATGCTGAAAAACAACCATTGCTTCCACCCGGACCGCCACACGGATAGTGTGACCGCGACCGCAGCGGAACTCATCAATACGAGGACGCCAGTGGCGTACGCGCCGCCCTGCGCGTCAACATCCGCTGCGAAAATAACGGTGACGGCAAAAGCAATGGCGGTGAAGACAAGGACAAGCGGGCGCGTTGCCCGCACCCATTCCGGGGCCATGCCGTAGCGCGGCAGATAACGGGGAACAATATTTAACAGGCCCGCCATGGCCGACGCGCCGGCAAACCAGAGAATAGAAATCGTGCTCACGTCATACACCGTGCCGAACAGCTCCCCTAAATAGCGGTGCGCGAGATACGCGAGCGCACGTCCGTTCGCTTCCCCGCCCTTGTGAAATGCAGCTGCTGGAATCAATAGCGTGGTGACGGCGCTGCTCGTGATGAGCATCAGACTCATAATGAGCGCGGCCGTGGTCAACAGTTTCTGCGTGTTACGAATACGTCCGGCCAACTTTGCTTCGCCTCCCTGTACGAGCGGCATGACGGCGACGCCCGTCTCGAATCCGGACAAACCGAGCGCAAGTTTGGGAAACAGCACCAGCGCCATGACCGCCATCATCCCCACGCTGCCGTGGTTTTGGAACAGCGCGGTCCGCCACTGCGGAAACGCTTCCGGGTGCTGCGTCAGTTCATACAAGCCGACGCCAATGACGATAACATTAAGCATCAGATAGACGGCGACAAGCAGGACGGCGAGGCCAATGGCTTCGGAGAAGCCTTTGAGAAAAACGACGCCGAGGATCGCCACAAGAACAAGGGTTATCCCCACAGCGTGATGAAAACTGTCGGGAACGAATGGGTTTTCCAAGATATGCGCGGTCGCATCAGCAGCGGATAATGTGATGGTGATAATGAAGTCTGTTGCAGCGAACCCAAGCAGACAGAGCACGAAGAGTTTTCCGCGCCAGCCTGGGAGAAGGTCCTCGAGCATGGCGATCGAGCCTTCACCGTGGGGACTCGCGTGCGCCACGCGGCTATAGATAGGCAAGGCGCCGAACAGCGTCAGGAGCACTAGCACGAACGTGGCAATAGGCGAGAGGACTCCAGCGGCCAGAAAGGCGATCCCCGGCTGATATCCGAGCGTGGAGAAATAATCCACACCCGTGAGGCACATCACCTGCCACCAGGGATGTTGGGGATGCTCATGTTCGCGCACATGCGGACCCGGTGCGTGTTTCGTGTAGCCATGCAGCAGCCAGCGTTGGCAGCGACCGAGCGGGCTCTGTGGCGGGAAGCGGAATCGGCTCATGGCTTTGCATCATCAGGTTCGAAAGAGGCTCTGCCAGACCCGGGGCAGTCAGGGCGACTGATCTGCTGAGCCCTTCGTTCGCTCTTCTCCTTCTTGCCCAACCCTTGCGGTTTACAACGCCGCCTCTACTCCCTCCTCCTCGCCCATCGCCACGCGGAAGATGCCCTCCTGCGCAGCGCGGAATTTTTCACACCACTGCTGCAAGGCAGTGCGGATTTTCTCTTGACGCTCCGGCGTAGTGGCGTATTCTTGCACGAGGGCGTAGACGGGATCACCATGCGCTTCGGCTTCACCCATGTGCGCGTAAAAGAACTCCAGAGCTTCTCTACTCAGACCATAGTTTTCTGAGAGCGCCTTCACCAAACGTTCCATCGAATCCTCGCGGCGGCTTTCCCCGCCAATTGACATGGCCGCCAGGGTGACGAGCCCGTACTCGCGGCGGCCTAGCTCGATGACCCAATTCACGTAGTCAATCGCCGCCTGGGCGACACGAGGATGCACCAGTTCTTCCGGCGTGGCCCCCAGGGCTTCAGCAAGGCGACGGGATAAGGCCCAATGCGCGTCATCGCCCCGGCCCATCACCGTCTCTTCATCAATGAGGTTCTCGACGATGTGACGGCGAATTTTTTGATCTAACGGACCCAACCCTGTGTTGAGAAAAACGCCGCCAAAGGCGCGGACATGTTGTCCTGTGCGATAATGGTGCTGGATTGCCCATTTTTTGAGCGCCTCACGGTTCATTGTGCCCTCCATGACGCCGGCAAAAAAGCTCTTGCCGTACAGGGGGGCTTTCTCTTGTTCGTGTATGTAGGCGCGCAGTTCTTCGACAAACGCGTGTGGGTGTGTAGCCATAGATTCCCCTCCTTGTGTCAACTGTTTTATTGATCTTTCAACCATGCGCAGACAGGGGCGTCAACCCGCGGCGCTCGTGTCTGCATACACCAGCACTCATCTCATAGCTCAGGCCGATGTCCCCCATTTGCCACCACAGGGTGTTCTCAGGATAATAGACAACCATGGCCAAGAGAAAAAAAACAGGGATGTTGGTTATTAGGCCTGCCGGTTCGGTCACGGACGACGAAAACGACAGGCAGCGCTATCGGCAGATGTTTGAGAAGAACCGCACCGTCCAGCTGCTCATTGATCCGAAAGATGGCGCTATTGTTGATGTGAACCCAGCAGCTGCTGAGTTCTACGGGTACTCCCTGGAGGCGTTCAAACGGTTGCGCATTTCCGACATTAATATTTTGCCTCTTGAGCAGATTCATGAGGCGATGGCGCGCGCGGCGGCCGAGGAGCAGCCGCTGTTTCTGTTTCGTCATCGGCTGGCGTCAGGCGACATTCGTGATGTGGAAGTGCGCTCAAGCCCGGTGATCATCGGCGGCCAACGGCTGCTCTATTCGATCATTCACGATGTCACAGAACAGAAGCGCGCAGAGGCCGCGCTTCGCCATCAAGTCGAGTTTGAGCAATTGGTCGCAAAGGTTTCGCGGCTCTTTCTCGAGCTTGCTCCTGAGAGCATGGATCAAGGAATTCACCAAGCGTTACAAGCTATCGGTGAATTTGCTGGAGTGGATCGGAGTTATTTATACCTGGTGTCAGGCGACCTGACTGCGATTATCGCCGGCTACGAGTGGTGTGCTCCGGGGGTGAAAGCAGAACTCCGTAGGACAATGGCGATGAAGTTAGAGTCCTTTGCCTGGGCAGCTGAGCAACTGATGGCGCATGAGGTGCTCCATGTGCCGCGTGTAGCTGACCTACCGCCGGAGGCAAGCGCGGAAAAGATGGAGTTTGAAGCCCAGGGTGTTCAATCTACGCTTATCGTGCCGTTGGTGTTCGGCTCCATCCTCGGTTTCATGGGGTTTGAAGTCGTACGTACGCAAAAAAGCTGGCCCGACGAAAGTATTACCCTGCTCAAGATCGTGCGGGAGATCATTGCGCAAGCGCTCTACCGCAAACGAGCGGAAGAGACTGTGCAGGCGGAGGCGCGCGTTTCCGCCGCCTTGGCCCGTGTCGGACAAGAGCTGATCGCCTCTCTCCATACGCCAACGCTTCTTGACCGTCTCTGTCAGGTGACTGCCGAAGTCTTGGAGTGTGACTACAGCCAGACCTATCTATGGAATCCACGGGAAAACGCCTACATGATGGCCGCAGGGTGGGGTGACAGCCCTGAACAGGTAGAGGCGTTACGCCTGCTCCGGTTTCCTGGCGCTCAGGTACAAGGCCTCACAGCTCGATTGCAGCAGGACGACGTTGTGCACTTGGATATTGCCCAGATTTCTGCGCTCACCTCTGTCCCAACAGAATTCTTCGCGCAACGCGGAGTGACGCGGGTGATATACATGGCGCTCCGACAAGGGGCCCAACTAGTCGGAACGCAGACAGCAAGTTACCGGGACCGACCGGAGCCTTGCACCCCGCAACAGCAACGCATCGCCCGCGGCATTGCGCAGCTTGCTTCTCTGGCCCTGGAAAATGCGCGTTTGCTTGAGGAGACCGAGCGCGCCAATCGTTTCAAAAGTGACTTCCTCGCCACCATGTCTCATGAACTGCGCACGCCCTTGAACATCATTATCGGCTACACAGATATGTTGCTCGAAGGTGAGATAGGGATGCTTGAGCCTGAACAAGCAACGCTCTTGCAGCGGGTGGGCGCCAGTTCGCGGGAATTATTGGAGCTGATTAACGCCACACTCGATGTGAGCCGATTCGAGGCGGGGCGTTTGCCGATGGATGTGCAAACGGTTGATATGGCGGACTTTCTGGCGGAAATCCAACAAGAGACCGCCAATCGCGCGCCCAAGCCTGGAGTCACGCTAGAATGGGTTCTGCCGCCTGCGCCGCTGCGGCTGCAGACTGACTATACGAAACTCAAAGTCGTAGTGAAGAACTTGCTCGGCAACGCGTTGAAGTTCACCGAGCAGGGAACTGTGCGCGTCGAGGTGCGCGCCGGCGAAGGGCGCGCGGAAATCACGGTGAGCGATACCGGCATCGGTATTCCTGCTGAGGTGTTGCCCGTTATTTTTGATATGTTCCGTCAAGGAGATAGCTCCACGACGCGTCAGTATGGCGGCGTAGGGCTGGGGTTGTACATCGTCCGCCGACTGGTGGACATGTTGGGTGGTTCCGTCAGCGTCGAAAGCGTGGTCGGACAAGGATCGACGTTTCGGGTGTGGATTCCCGGTTGAGTCATTGAGCGATTGTATCATTGCAGGATTAAGTCATCGAGTGATTGAATTAATGACACTTTGAATGATTGAGTGTACAGAGTGTTCTTGATGTTGTCTTCTTCAATGACCCGATGACCCAACGAAGCAATGATTCAATTGTCCTCCATGACCCGATGAGGCAATGCTGCAATCACTCAATCCTTCCTGCACGATACTCAATCCCTGGTCATCTACAGTTCCAATTCAATCACGCGATTATCCCGTTTCTTGAGATCGACATACTCGACATATGGCCGAACCGCATTGGCGCGCTCGATCTTCCCTTCCAGCTCCGCCGCCGGACTTGTGCCTTCACCGGGATTTTTGCGGGTGACATTGATGAGCGTGCAGTCATTGCCCAACGTAATGGCGTTGTGCCAGGTGCCTTTAAAAATAAACGCCGCTTGCCCCGGTTCGACGACAAACGCTGCAATTTTCTCGTAGTCCACTTCGTACCCCGCGGGACCGGCTTCGCGATTGCGCGGCGGCGGGGCCACGACCAGCACGAGAGAGCCCTGCAAGGGAATGAACGTTTGATTGTAAGAGAAGTGGATCGCAAATTGATCCATCCGCTTCGCATTCGGGCGATATTTGAACTGGAGCATTTCCATCGCCACCCGGCCCTCTTCGGTCTCGGGATAAATCAACTGCTTCGGCTGCAGCACTTGCCCGTACGGTCGAAACGCTTCGGCGTTCAGCGGTTGGACTTTGATTTTGAGCACGTCTTCCATGGGACACCTCCTTTCAGTCTTGCTTTCAGTCTTTTGCGTCCATCGAGTTCATGGGGTCTCTTGAGTCTGTTGAGTTCATTGAACCTGTTGCGTTTCGGTCTTCTTTGTTTGACTCTACGACCCTATGGACCCCAGAAACACTATGGACTTTTTCTACTGCAATTCCGACATGATTTTCGTCCCGCACAACCCCGTTTGCTCCTTCCTCCGATAGGGGGAAAGGAGATAGGAGGTGAGGTCAATCGATCACCGCTGCATGCACTAAATCAGACAGCCGTTGAAAACGATCCAAACTGTGCGACTCCTCCAGCAACCCGGCAGTGAGGCAGACAAACGTCAGATCCCGTTCGGGGTCAACCCAGAACATTGTAGACCCAGCGCCGATGCCGCCAAATGTGCCCGGCGAGGCCATTGTACCGAAGTACGTAGGAAAGATCCCCTCACCACGCAAAAAGAAACTCAGCCCCAGATAAGCCGGAAACTCATCCCACCCGCGCAACTCGCGTGCGTAATGCCACAAGCTGTTCGGCTTTAAGCCGGTATGATTCGCGGTTGCTAACTCAATAATCGCAGGTGAGAGTATGCGTACGCCGTCCAGTTCGCCTCCCTGGCGCAGCATTTCCGCAAAGCGAAAGATATCTGCGGCGGTGGAAACTGCGCCGCCCCCAGGGATCTCCGTGTCCTCTTTGAGCGTGACATTAAAGGATTCAAGGGTGTCAGGAGGAAACATGCCCTCGCTGCGGTCACGAACAACGACGGGGACGCGACGCGGCGCAAGATCATTACGGAGGCCGAGAGCGGTGTCCATCATGCCAAGCGGGCGGAAAATCTCCGCTGCAAAAATCTCCCGTAGCGAGCGCGCCCCACCGTCAAGGCGGCGTACAATTTCCCCCAGAATCGCGTGCGCAGTAATAGGGCTGTAGCTCACCTCTTGTCCAGGGATCGCTTCCAGTCCTTGTTGGCACACCGCCGCGACGACGGCTTCCAGATTGCCCGTCAGTTCTGGTGGCACCGGCGGAAAGCCGGCGGACATACCGCCAGTGTGAGTGAGCAGGTGCGCCACTGTCACCCGCTGTTTGCCCTTACAGCCAAACTCGGGAATGACCTCAGCCACTTTGGTAGTTAATGCAAGTTGGCCGTGATCAATGAGTTGTAGTACAGCCGCCGCTGTCAGCGTCTTGGTAACGGAAAACAAACAAAACACATCATCGGGACGGGCCAGACGGTTACTTACACGGTCCGCGAAGCCAATGGCTTCGTGAAGCGCAACTTGACCGCTACGGGCGACAATAACAACCGCGCTGTCGTAGCGCTGCTGAGCAACGTCTTTCACAATAGTCGTAATAATCCGGTCGAGCGCTTTCGGACTGAAACCGAGATCTATCGGGTTAGCGGTTTGCATGGAATATCCTCCTTTTACTCCTCGCTCTTCTCACACAGAAGATCTTGGAATTGCATTATGCCTCCTCAGCAAGCTTTTTCTCTCTTATTCGCTCTTTGCTCGCATCGCTTCCCTTGCTGTATGAACGCCTCCTACAATCTTTGCGCGCTTTTGCGTAAGTCAGCGCGGAGCGTGGTGATTTCCTGAGCAAGATGATCGAGCCGCTGGAGGAGCTCTTGGTGACGCTCTACTTCTGGAGTGGGCTTCTTCCCGATGAATGTCAGCGCGCCGCCTGGTTCGAGAATTGCCCGTTCCACCTCCGCAAGTGAAGCAAATCCCTGTCTACGCGCGGCGGCCTCCAATTCTGGCAGCGTAATGATCTCTGCACGCAGTCGTTCCCATCGCAGCCGGCCGCCCTCGATAAGCACGTCCTCATTTCCTTCAATCAGGCGATCAAGAGTCTCATGGCTATACAGGAAGCGAACCACGAAATAATTCACGATGAGCAGTGTGGCGGCGCCAATGAGTCCGCCTGTGACCGAATTATCTTCTCCGATAATCGCATTCTGCACGGTGTTCGACAGGGTGAGGAGCACAACTAAGTCAAAGGGATTGAGCTGCGCCAGTTCCCGTTTGCCGGCCAGCCGGAGAGCGACCACAAGAAAAATATAGACAACCAGTGGTCTGAGGACTTTCTCCAAGACGGGAAGACTCAAAAAGAACATGTCATGCAGTAATCTCAGTTCCATGATCCAACCCGTCTCCAGCAACTCACCATGCAATGCAAGACTCGTGCGGATCTCATTTTGCGTTGGCTTTAATCGAGCGACATCTCGACAACGCCCTGCCCGATGAGTGCAGCCACCTCTTCATCCGTGTAGCGTAGAATGCCTTTTAGCACCTCCTCATAGTGCTCCCCTAAAAGCGGCGCCGGAGCGACCTGCCCAGGGGTCTTTGATAAATGCGACATAAGTCCGTCATAGGGCGAACGGCCCATCACTTTGTGATCACACCAGGCAAAGAATCCCCACTCTTGGAGTTGTGGGTCCTCAAAGAGATCTGACTGCTTGGCGACGAGCCCGGCGGGAACGCCAGCCTGCTGGAGTCGTTCCTCCAGCTCAAACGCGTCTTGTGGCTCAGTCCATGCACTGATAAGGCGATTCAGTTCTTCCTCGTGAGCTTTGCGGCTGACGAACGTAGCGAAGCGTTCGGCTTGCGCCCAAGGTGGATGCCCCATGACGCGCACGAGCGCGCGCCATTCGTCGTCCGTGAATACTGCTATCGAGATCCAGCGATCCTGTCCTTGGCAGCAGTATGCAGCATGCGGACACCCACGATCATCCTGGTTGCCTCGGCGCGTGGCGATGCGGCCATTGACAGTGTAGTCGAGCACAGCGGTAGGAATATGGTTGACGCCCGTTTCAAACTGCGAGAGATCAATCCATTGCCCCTTGCCGGTGCGGCGGCGGTAATCGAGAGCGGCGGTGATGAGGGCTGCGCCCACGCCAGGGGTAAGCATGTCCGTATAGGCCCCATAGACCATGCACGGCCCGCGATCCGGCCAGCCAGTGATTTCGTAATAGCCTGCGAGCGAAGCGGCCATGTTGCCGTAGCCGGCATATCGTGCATACGGGCCCGTTTGTCCAAGCTGACAAGTGGAGAGCATGATGAGGTCTGGACGGGTTGGTGAAAGATCGTCGTAATGCAGGCCCCATGCTTTCATTTGTTTCGGGGTGAAACCTTCTATGATCACATCGGCCCATTCGAGACAGAGCCGCTTGGCGATGGCGCGGGCGTCAGGACGCGCCATGTTGAGTCCAAGACTCAGCTTGCTGGCGTTGAAATTGGCGAAGAACTGACTGTTATTCAGGCCCGGCCTGGCGTCCTTGTATGGCGGAGCCATGCGCAGACCGTCAAAGCGCGTCGCCGATTCTACGCGGATTGTTGTTGCGCCATGGTCAGCGAAGTAACGGGCGGTGATGGGACCAACGCCGATCCAGCCGAAGTCCAAAACCTTAAGGCCATCAAATACGCGCGGCATGTAGATCCTCGTTCAAGGTTTAAGGTTCAAAGTTCAAGGTTTTCCACGGTGGAATCCGCACCCGCAATTTATCCTCAGAGCACTCCTTCACGTCGCCATTCCGCTACCTGTTCCGCGCTGCACCCCAACCACTGTCCGTACACTTCCACGGTATGTTCTCCAATAAGCGGCGCGCGGAAGCGAGGGCCGGCCTGCGCGTTGTTCATGAGCGCCCAGTGGCCGGGATACAGAATCTCATCGTTCAGCTCTGGATGGGGTAGAGTGCGAAAGAACCCACGTGCGTTCGGCTGCGGATGTTTTACCAAGTCCTCTACGTTATTGACCGGAGCTGCAAGAATTTTTTCGTTGCACGCCCGCTCGAAGATCTCCCATTTTGATTTCGTCGCCAGGAATGTGGCGATTGTTTCGTTTAAGTCATCCATTTCCTGTTGCGCCTGTTTGTCCCGCGCGAGCCGGGCCAAATCCCACTCCTCCCATTTTTTCCCCTTCATGGCGTCAGGGAGTTTGCCTTCGCTCTCCATCCAGCGGCCCATAGCATACAGAGTCGGCGCGCCCATATGGCCGCCGGCGGTGAAGAAAGTGACATAGCCATCCGCGCACGGTAAAATGGCGCGCGCATTGCCGAATCCCGCATTGTAGCGATCCCCGGCGCGCACCTGGTTTACTTTATGATGAATGGGAAACGAGGAGGCGTTCATCATCTGCCACACGCCAACGGCTTGAATCGACACATCGACGTGCTGTCCTTCGCCGCTCCGATTGCGATGGAAGAGGGCGAAGAGCGAAGCATTCGCCGCTTCAACGCCGGCTTTCGTCGCGATCATTGGCACACTGATACGCACGGGCGCGCGGTCGGGATCGCCCAGAAGATACTGGAATCCTGAGCGCGCCTGCAGGGTGAGATCCGTACCCTTCCAATTGCGGCGCGGCCCCGTCCGGCCAAATGGAGTAATGGAGGTGAAGATCAAATCCGGCTTTACGGCTGCAAGCGCTTCGTACCCTAACCCGAGAGAATCGAGATACCCCGGCGCAAAGGATTCAACAACAATGTCGCTCTGCCGCACGAGCGCTTTCAGCACGGTCTGTCCGGCGGGCGTGGCGATATCGAGCGTCACGCTTTTTTTGCTGGTGTTGAATGCGAACCAGAATAAGCTTTTTTCTGGATCGACCTGGTCGTTATAGAAAGGACCGATTGCGCGGGCCGGGTGTCCTCCAGGCGGTTCGATCATCACGACTTCCGCCCCCAAATCGCCTAAGACCTTTCCGCACATCATGCCGATCTCGCCGGTGAGATCGAGCACGCGGTATGGCGTCAATAAATAGTCTTTCTGATTGTGGACGCCCATATTCCCCCTCTGTCTATATACTGAGCGTTGCGTGACAAGTAGCGAGCGCCGAGTACCGAGGAGGAGAACAGTGGCATTTTCTTACTCAGCACTCAGGACTCAGCACTCGGAACCGTATTACCCTGCCATCGTGAGTCCACCGCTGACCGACAACACTTGCCCGGTGACAAAGTCCGCGTCAGGCGAGGCAAAGAACGCCACAGCGGCGGCGATCTCTTCCGGTTGCCCGAGGCGACGGAATGGCACGGCGCGGGTCATGGCGTCAATCACCTTTGCTCCCGCGCTTCCTTCCGTAATGCTTTTGAGCAGCGGCGTTTCAGTGGGGCCTGGGCAGACGACGTTGACATTGATTTTTGCTCGCGCCAATTCCCGCGCCAGCGTTTTGCTGAATCCGATAATGCCTGCTTTACACGCAGAATACACCGCTTCCCCGCTGGAACCTACCCGGCCCGCGTCCGAGCTAATCGAAATGATCTTGCCGGCCTGGCGGGCGATCATGTGCGGGATGACGGCATGGCAGAAGCTGATTGGTCCTTTGAGATTGATGGCAATCACTTTCTCCCATGTTTCCGGTTTACTTTCGACAAATGGTTCCAGCTTGTCCCAGCCTGCGTTATTGACCAGCACATCCAGCCGGCCCCAGGTTTCCGTCACGGTTTGTACGCAGGCGCGGACTTGCTCTAGACTCGTGACATCAGTCTGTACTGCTATGGCTTGCCCGCCGCTTTTCTTGATCTCGACGGCGACTTGTTCGGTCTCGTTGAGGAGAATATCAACAACGGCGACCTTCGCGCCTTCTTCGGCAAGCCGCAGGCAGATTGCGCGACCGATGCCTCGTCCTCCGCCAGTGACCAGCACAACTTTGTCTTGCAAGCGTTTCATATTCCCTCCAGAGTAGGAAAAAGCGGCGCCATCATACCCCAAGGCTTCGGCAGTCAGCAATCGGCATCCCTTGTAATGACTGGGTTCGACAGAGCAAATAAGTGGCCAAAATTTTTTCTTCTCTTGCATACAAAAGAGTGCTATAAATATTGGGACCGAACTGCCGATCGTTAGTATGTATCCGTTCCGAGTGAGGAGGCATCTAACATGGCAGGAGGAGGCGTAGCCATGAAGCCGGTGACCTGTACGTTGGCTGAACTGATCCAGAGCGTAGGCTCGTGCACAAGCGACGACCGCGAGGTCGCCGCGACGGTAGCGTATCTGGTGAACAGTGGACGGGTGCGTTTACGAGGACATTTTGCCGGCGCAAAAATTAAACTGCCGCCAGTCCGCACTACGTCGCTGATCCCGCCAGCGTACTAAGAGCCTTCCGGATAACCCTCCATCTCATCGCGTCGCGGTGCTCTGCAACTCCCCCGCGCGGCTGCGCCTTCGTCGTCCCCTTTATCAACGGGGACCGCCAGACGCCCAGCGGCCGGCGGGGGAATTTTTCGCCTTCGGGCGCTCTCTTTCAGGATTATGCGGATAGCCGCTGATCGGCGCCTCATTGTTCTGTGGCTGTCACTTGACAGCGCTGAGCAGATCAGTGGAAATGCCTGTATGCGTATTGTCGCTGATCTGCATCTCCATTCACGCTTCAGTTACGCCTGTAGCCAGGAGATGGACGCTGAACGCCTCGCGTGGTGGGCGCAGCGGAAAGGCGTCAACGTGCTCGGCACGGGAGACTTCTCGCATCCTATCTATCTCGCGTATCTCAAGCGCTACCTTGAACACGCCGAGCCTGGGCTTTTCCGACTCCGGACAGGGGCATCTGACATACGGTTCATGCTTACGGTTGAAATTACAAATATTTTCCGACACATGGGCCGCGTGCGAAAGACGCACACCTTAATCCTGGCGCCGAGCTTTGCCATTGTTGAGCGCCTGAATGCTCAGTTTGCTCGTTACGGCAATCTCGCGCTCGACGGTCGGCCGACGCTGAAATGCTCCGCCCACGAGCTGCTCACCATAGTGAAAAACACTGCGCCGGAATGTGAGGTGATTCCCGCACACATCTGGACACCATGGTTTTCCGTGCTGGGGTCGCTATCAGGTTTTGATTCACTCGAAGAATGCTATGGAGATGACGTGCGTCTGATCCGCGCGATCGAGACAGGGCTCTCTTCTGATCCTGCAATGAACTGGCGGTTATCGGCGTTAGATTCGGTAGCGTTGATTTCTAACTCTGACGCGCACTCTCCGCGGAAACTCGCGCGTGAGGCGAATGTGCTCGACTGTGAGTTGAGCTACAGCGGCATCGTGGCCGCGCTGGTCAGCCGAAATCCCAAGCAGTTTCTTTATACGATCGAATTCTTTCCCGAAGAAGGGAAATATCATCTTGATGGTCACCGGCAGTGTCAGGTGCGGCTTACGCCTGCGCATACCCGGCGACTCAAAGGCCTCTGTCCCATTTGTGGCAAGAAGCTCACCGTGGGCGTGTTGCATCGGGTGGATACGCTCGCAGACCGGAAGGAAGGATACCGGCCCCAAAACGCGGTCCCGGCCAAACATGTCCTGCCGCTGGAGGAGATCATTGCCGCCGCGTTCGGGCAGCACCCGAATACGAAGAAAGTGGCGATCGAGTACGATCGGTTGGTGGGTCACTACGGATCGGAATTAGACATCCTGCTTGAGCGGAGCGAAAAGGACCTTGCCGTACACACGCCCGAGCGTATCGTCACGGGTATTATAAGGGTCCGACGAGGCGAGTTGCGCATTGGTCCTGGATATGACGGTGAGTATGGGAAGGTTACGTTATTCGAGGACAACTGAAGCGCGCTGAATAGCCTGCTCATTGCGCTTGCTCAGCGACTTAGCGCATACGGCGAAAGGGCCTGGCAATAAAACGAGTGAAGTGAAGGGCGCCAGACGCCAATTGGTCTTGGCGGCCTGCTTGGAATCGGGAATAATAGAAACGTTTATTGGGAATCCCTCATGATAGTTGATGCGTTTCATCGCCCACTACGAGATCTCCGTATTTCCGTCACGGACCGGTGTAACTTCCGCTGCACGTATTGCATGCCGCTCGACGAGTATGAGTGGCTGGAGAAGAGCGAGGTCTTAACCTTCGAGGAAATTACGCGACTGGCGCGTCTGTTTATGTCTCTTGGCGTCGAAAAGATCCGCCTGACAGGCGGAGAACCGCTGGCGCGTCGCGACCTGCACAAGCTGATTGCGCAGCTCTCCGCGCTTGAGCCGGCGCCGGAAATTTGTCTGACTACCAACGGCTCGTTGCTGGCGGAAAAGATAGCCGCGCTCAAGGCCGCTGGTTTGCGGCGGGTCAATATCAGTATTGATTCTTTGCGGCCGGAACGCTTCCAGCAGATCACCAAACGCGGGGATCTCAAAAAAGTGCTGGAAGGAGTGTTTGCCGCTCAACGCCTTGGTTTGCAGCCTATTAAAATCAACGCCGTTATTGAACGCGGTGTGAACGATGACGAAATTCTTGATCTGGTCGCCTTTGCTCGCGAACACCAGTTTTCCATCCGGTTCATCGAGTTTATGGACGTGGGGAACGCCAATGAGTGGCGCTTAGAGAAGATAGTCTCGAAGCAAGAAATCGTTGCCACGATCAACGCCAGGTTTCCTCTGCGTGAAATCGGACGGGAAAAGGGCAGCGCTCCTGCCGTGGAGTACGAGTTTGTTGACGGCCGTGGCGGCGACGTGGGCGTGATCGCCTCTGTAACTGAGCCGTTTTGTGGTTTGTGCACGCGCGCGCGGCTCACAGCTGATGGGAAGTTTGTCACCTGCCTCTTTGCCACTACAGGGTATGATGTGAAGAAATTGTTGCGCAGCGGCGCCTCGGACGCTGAGGTGCTCGACGTCTTGCAGACGATTTGGGGAAAGCGGAGAGACCGGTATTCGGAGGAGCGATTAGCGGCGCTGCGGTCGGCGGTCGGCTATAATCCAAAACGGCAAAAGAAAATCGAGATGATCAGCCTAGGAGGATAACTCAGGGGGGACAAAAAGTTACCGGAGGGAAAATTTGGCGGCGGAACATTTCTGAGGTCGGAGAATCTTTTTGCTAAGGAGGCGGATTATGATCGAGATGAAGCGCGTCCTGTTTCTCACCGATTTCTCAGATGAAGCGGCGGAAGCGCTTGAATACGCCCGCGACTTCGCTGATAAATTTCAGGCTCGGCTCTATGTGTTGCATGTCATCGATGACGCGACTCATAAGCGCTATGGGCAAGTCGTCGGTGATTATCATGCCTTTGATAAGAATGCGCAAGAAAAGACGAGAGAGTGGCTTGCGCAAATCCATCGCGACGAGCTGCGTGGATCGCCCAATTGTGAGATGTTAGTGGAGCGAGGCGAGTTGTTTGAGCATGTGTTGCGGGTCGTGCGCGAGCATCATATCGACGTGATCGTGCTGAGTGCGCATACGCACGAGGGGTTTCATTTGCATCTCATCTCTAATCTACCGGAGAAACTCGTGCGTAAAGCGCCCTGTCACATCTTTGTGATTCACAACGCCAGGTAAGTAGAGAGCACGACAGGACTCACATGACAGAGAAAGCGAACCTCCGCCGCCGTCCCCAACGGGCAACGATCAAAGACATCCTCCGCACCGCTGTGGATATGGAAAAGAAGACCATGGCGCTTTACACGCGTTTTGCGCGGGTGTTTGATCAGCACGAAGAATTACGCCTGTTCTGGTTCACCATGGCGCGGCACGAGGCCGGCCACCTGGGCGCGCTGCACATGGTGGAAAGCGTGTTGGAAAACGAACCCTCGTTAGCGGAAAACACCAAAGTCTGGTTTGACCCTTCCACCGTCGTCCGACTGCGTTCCTTGCTCAACGTCTATAGCCGGGAAGCCGCCAAAGGCGTGACGATCGAACGCGCGTTTGAGATGGCGATCGACATTGAAGGGTCGGAACTCGAAGATGTTGTCGTGGAGCTGCTGCAAGTGGTGAAGGAAAAGGCGTTGCGCGACCAGGCGATCAAGCTGCTGATTCATGACTTGAGCGATATGACATACATGGTTGAGAAGTTTACGCAGAACGAGGCCTTGCTTGCCCGGGCCGATGAGCTGGTCGATCGCCGTATCGATACGCTTAGGGTTGCCCCGCAGGAGAAGCCGTCGGTGCTGCTGTCATAGGCTGCGCGATGAGAATGTATTGATAAGGCAGCACGGAGAGTTTTTTTGTCACCTGCAACCCTGCCGCGTGCAACTCCTTTTGCACCGTATCTTCACTTACGCGCAGGTGAAGCGGCGGCCCCACAGGTATGCCTTCTCGTTTGTAGAAATCAACGATCACGACCCGGCCCTCGGGCTTCAGTCCTTTCTTGACTTTTCTCAAATAAATTTCACGGTCCTCCAGATGGTGGTAAGTGTCGCAGATGAACACCACATCCGCTGAGTGATCGATCAACAAAGGATCATGCGCAGGGACCTGCATGATGGTGACATTGTTGATCTGTTCCTTGGCGAGGCGTTGACGGAGGTGATCAATCATGCCGTCATCGACATCGAGCGCCAGCACGCGGCCCTTGTCGCCGACGGCGCGCGCAAGACGTATGGTGAAGTAGCCGCTGCCCGCGCCGATATCCGCCACCACCTGGCCGGCCTGCAGATCGAGCGCGTTGAGCACCTCGTCCGGCTTTTGCCATTCGTCCCGTTTGGGATCTTCGAGAACCGCAATGTACCGCTCCAACGGCATGGGATGATGAGGAGGGTGATGTTCCTGCGCCGTGGCGGCGTTATTCCATAACCATAATAGGCAGAGCGCGCTCGCCGCAATCATTTGCCGAAATGTCATTGTTGTCTCCTTGTCAGGCAGCTGTCGATTTCTCCTTGACCCCTCCGACAAGCCGGGGTTCAGGATACACGTAGGGCGAGGGCGAGGAGGAGAGAATTGCAATTTTTATAAATCCCACGCCCACCCCCTGATGCAATGACTCAATTGGTCTACTCCTTCCTCTCTTGCCTCTTGCCTAGAGGGATTCTAAACAGAAGGCAAGAAGGAGGGCTTCGCCATGGCGACTATTCTGCACATGTCATTTCGCGTGAAAGATCCCGAGCGCTCCGCCGCACTCTATGCTGAATTGCTAGATGGCGAACTCATCGATCCTGGACCTGTACTGCGCCCCGCCGGCGTAAAGAGCATCGCTTTTGGTCAGGGTAAGAGAGGATCACTCGCAGACATGATAGAATTCTGGCCGCAAGATAAGCATTGGCATGGAGATTTTATCCCTAGCGACCCCGCCCATCACAAACCCTTTGGTCATGTTGCTTTCGCCACCACCAAGTCCTATGACGAACTCGCCGCTATCGCGAGAAAACACAGCGTGGAGATTCGTCAGGAGCCGCGCGGTCTCTTAGGACTGACGCCGATCGTATACGACTACGAGGGCAATTTCCTGGAATTCTTCCCTGAAGGGTGAAGGTGGGTTGCCGCTCTTGATTGCTATGCTGGAGAAAATTGTTACGCTGGGAAATGCATAATCACGGTTGCAATTCCTTGCAGAAACCCTACAGTTAAAGCCCAGGGAGGATCTCATGCTGCAACCTGTTGAATACATTCAGCGCATCACCGACAATTACGCCAAGCTCGGCTACAAACCCTATCAATGGGTGAGAAATGTTGATCGTCCGCCCTGGCAACCACTCAAGAAGCCCTTATCCCAGTGCCGCCTGGGCCTCATTGCTTCCGGCGGTATTTATGTCACCGGGCAGGTGGCGTTTCATTTCAAAGATGACGCCTCGTTCCGTGAGATTCCGACCGACGTCAAAACCTCGGATCTGCGCACGGCGCACTTTGCCTATGATCAGACGGACGCCCGGCGCGATCCCAATGTCGTCTTTCCCATCGATACGTTGCGCCGTCTCGTCAAAGAGGGCTTCATCGGGTCATTAACCGACCATGCGTTCACCTTCATGGGCGGCATCTATTCTTCACGGCGAGTGAGTGAAGAGCTGGCCCCGCGATTGGTGGAGCGATTACTGGCGGAAAAAGCCGACGTGGCGTTGCTTGTCCCGGTCTGACCCGTGTGTCATCAGTCCGTGGGACTGATCGCGCGTCAGGTAGAAGCGGCCGGCATTTCGACGCTGTGTATGGGCAGCGCGCTTGACATTCTCAAAGCCGGCAAGCCGCCGCGCGCGGCGTTTCTCGATTTTCCGCTCGGCCACACTACCGGCAAGCCGCATGAACCCGAGCTGCAGCGCGAGATTCTGGTGCAAGCGCTTGACGCGTTCAACACCATGACCGAGCCGGGGTCGATCAAGATCTTGCCGTTTCGCTGGTCTGAAGCAGACGAGTGGAAGAAGACGGCGATGATGGAAGGGGACACGCGCACCCCGCGTTACGACACGCCGCAGTATCAGACCGAAGAGGACCGCATCCGGGCCGAGGCGAACAACGCACAGGCGTGTGCGGTGTGTGAAGCATCGGCGTGAAAGAGCTGTGAGATGAGCACCAATACTATAGGCGCGTGTAACACGCTCTCCTCTTTACTGATCGTTGACTAAACGGTCTCATAGCAATTGTAAATAAGGAGAGCTCTTCTTTCTTTTTACTCAGCACTCGTTACTCAGGACTCACTGCAGTCCCGCCTTGCGCAGGGCGGTAAGATACCGCTCTGAACCCGCTGGGTTCTTGAAGGGCAACACCCGCCTCAGGCCTTCCAGTGAGTCAGCGGTGACTTGCAGAAGTTCCGCCAGCTTGTTCTCGATCTGATCGCACACCGTCCCCGAAAGGTAAATCCCCCCGCCTCGGCTAGACCTTCCAGGCGGGCGGCGATATTGACACCATCGCCGTAGAGCCGCACCTCCTCTACAATCACATCGCCGACGTTGATGCCAATACGGAATTCCATCTTTCGCTGCGCGGGCAATGCCGCATTTTTGGTACGGAGCTGTTGCTGAATGGCCACCGCGCTCTGCACCACATCGACGGCGCTGGCAAACTCGGCCAACAAATTGTCGCCAGGCGAGTCCACCACCCGGCCATGGGGGTGCTGCATGAGGGCGGTCATCACGGCGTGATAGGCCGTGAGAGTGCGGATCGTGGCTTCCTCATCGTCGCTCATGAGGCGGCTATAGCCTTTGACATCAGCGCTGAGAATAGCAGTGAGCCTGCGTTCCATACGGGAACCGATAGCGTATGTCGAAACATTGCCTTTGTCACTACAAACGCCCCCAAGGTTCTGACGGAAACAAGGCGCGATAAGATCAAGAGTCCAGCGTTTTACTGCCCGCTTGGCTCTCTCAAGTTTCGCACCGCCGGATACCCTGGAAGTTCTGTGGCTTCCCGGACGGCGCGCACGATTGCATCCACCGTGACATCCGCCGCCAGCGCGCCGACCGTGAGCAGATCGACGTCCCCTTGATGTATTCCGGTTGCGAGGGCGAAGAGCGTGTCGCCATCGTATGGCGTGTGCGCCGGCGCAATCGCGCGCGCCAGGCCATCCTGCGCCATCTGGGCGACTTTAGTCGCTTGGGCTTTCGTGAGGCGCGCGTTCGTCGCCACGACTCCGATCGTGGTGTTCTGTCCTACATGCGCCTGCTGCAGCGCACCGCTCCTGATGAACGCTCTCGCATCCGCTAAGCTTTTGCCATCTTCCGTGCGCATACCGGCAATGATCTTGCCCGTGAATGGATCGATGATGTCTCCGATTGCGTTGACCGCGACCAGGGCGGCAACGGTAAGCCCGTCGGGGAGTGTGATTGCGGCTGTTCCGAGTCCCCCTTTCATGGCGCGTTTGAGACCAGCGAGTTTGCCTACCGTCGCACCCGCGCCCGCGCCGACATTCCCTTCCGGCACGGGTTCGGTGTTCGCCGCAGCTGCGGCGCGATAACCACACTCCGCCGTGGGGCGAATTTTAGGGTCACCGACTGCGAGATCAAAAAGAATTGCGGCCGGAACGATCGGTACTTTCGCTACCTTTGTATCAAAGCCGATGCCTTTTTCCTCCAAATAACGTATGACGCCTGTTGCTGTATCCAAACCAAACGCGCTGCCGCCGGACAATACGATCGCGTGCACGTGTTCGATCCTGTTGACTGGATTGAGTAAATCAGTTTCCCGAGTTCCTGGTGAGGCGCCGCGCACATCGACGCCCGCCACTGCACCACCCTCTACCACAACCACCGTGCACCCGGTTGGTCGCTCACTGAGTGTGTAGTTGCCTACTTTGACGCCATCGACGGCAGTTAGACCCTTTGTCGTTTGCCGTCGCCCGGTCTCTTGAGGAACCGCCCGGGCCGTAAGAGTTATGGCAAGAAGGAGGGAACTCAACAAAACATGGCGCCAAGCGTTCCTCCTTCGATAAAAGGGGGAACAGGGAAGGTTGCTGGTAAAGAAAGGCGAAGGGTGCATCTATGAGAAGGATTTCGGGTGAACCCTGTATATCTTGGCCCTCACTCTGCCCCTCTCCCGCCGTACGGGAGAGGGGATCTCCTATTGAAAGGACACGCTCGAATGCAAACTGCCGTAACAACGCTTAGACATCCACCCGCTCGTAGTAGCGGATCTTCGGCGGCCCGGCTAATTTCGCGCTGAGTTTATCCAGCACGCCGGTTTCCGTACGCCAGTTGAGGTATTTTTGATAATGATCGCGTGAATCCCAGCGCTCATAGAAGACCAGATTGCCCTTGTCATCAAGGTTGCTATAGATATCGATGCCCTGGCAGCCGGCATATGCGCGCGTATCAGGCAGCAATTCCTTGAGCATCGCTTTCACTTCGTTGACGGCTTCGGGTTTCACCTGCATTTCGAGGAGTACGACCGTGCTCATAAAGTTTCCCTCCATTCCTGGGGTTATAGAGATTAGAGTTGGCTGACCATCTTTTCCACTTCACTCCATTCGACGATCGGGGTGAGGCGGCGCTTTTCAATCAAACCGGTCGACACCATTTTGCCAAAGACTTGATACGTTGGCGTGTGATTCGGGATATCCACCAGGAAAATCACTTTCGGCTCTTCATTTGACGCCCATGGACCAGCAACGAATTTGACTTCAGCGGGAGCGCCAACGGCCGCTGGGCTTTTTGCCGCCTGGCCAATCAGGCGGACGAATTCTTTCATACGTTCCGGCGACGGATCTTTCAGCCATACTTCATCGAGATACAATGCCATGGCGATTCCTCCTTTTTCTGCAATCTGCTGTAATCACTATAGTTGTAGATGGGGATATAGCAAAGGGAGAGGGGCGGCTACAAGAGTCTATTGAGTCTATTGGATTCGTTGAGTTCATTGAGTTGATCTTCTTCGGATCAAAAAATTAACCCTAAGAACTTAACAAACTCTATAGACTCGCTGGCTGCAATCAATCGGCCAATTTCGCCTCAAGCTGACCACGGTCGGAGAGTGCTTTGAGTTCAGTAAAACCGCCAATAGGCTCATCTCCGATGAAGATTTGCGGCACGGTGCGGCGACCGGTGCGCTGGACAAGCTCCTGCCGCATGGCAGGGTCGTTTGTTACGTCTACTTCTTGAAAAGGAATATTTTTGGCTTTCAGCAAAGACTTTGCTGAGACACAGTACGCTCAATAGGTGGTTGAATAGACAGTGACTGATTTCATCGCTGCTTGCTCCCTGTAAGAGATCTTTTTTTTGTACGGAATCCTCTGAGGGGACTCAAGGGAGGAAGGGCAGATTGAGCCATTGAGTAATTGAGTCTCTGAAGAATTTAATCATTGGGTGATTGAGTCATTGAGTGATTGAAGAGGAAGACTATGATTAGTTTTTTCAATGACCCGATGACTCAATGAAACAATGAGTCAATTCTTCAATGACCCGACGACTCAATGGTTCAATCCCTTAAGGCAGGTCCGTTCTTCCCATCAAGTAGCGATCGCATTCCCGCGCCGCGCCACGTCCTTCATTGATCGCCCATACGACGAGGCTTTGGCCGCGGCGACAGTCCCCGGCTGCAAAGACGCCTGGAACATTGGTGGCATACTTGCCGTCTTCAGCCTTTGCATTGGAGCGTGGATCTCGCTCCACGCCAAGTTCTTCGAGGAGCTGATCTTCTGGTCCGAGGAACCCCATGGCGAGGAGCACCAGATCCGCCGGCAGCACGCGCTCGGAACCGGGAACCTTTTGGGGAACGAGTGCGCCTTGAGGGTTTTTCACCCACTCGACATCCACGATGTGCAGCTCCTTGACCTGATCATTCCTATCGCCGACAAACTTCTCCGCCGTGGTGAGATACACGCGCGGGTCCTCGCCGAAACGCGCTTTAGCTTCTTCTTGACCGTAATCAAGGCGATAAATTTTCGGCCACTCCGGCCACGGATTATCAGGTCGACGCGTTTCCGGGGGACGAGGCAAGATTTCTAATTGCACCAGGCTTTTGCATTTATGGCGCATCGCCGTGCCCACGCAGTCCGTGCCGGTGTCGCCGCCGCCGATGACGATGACATGCTTGTTGGCGGCGGAAATGTATCTGCCGTCTTGCAGGCCCGAATCCAGCAGGCTTTTCGTATTAGCGTGGAGAAATTCCATGGCGAAGTGAATGCCCTTGAGGTTCCGCCCGGGAATAGGAAGATCACGCGGCTTGGTCGCGCCGGTGCAGAGCACGAGCGCGTCGAATTCTTGGTGCAGTTGCCTGGCCGAGACATCAACGCCTACAGAAGTATTGGTGATAAATCGGACGCCTTCCGCCGCCATGATGTCCAGCCGCCGCTGCACAACCTGTTTTTCCAGCTTCATGTTGGGAATGCCGTACATGAGCAGTCCACCAATACGGTCGGCGCGTTCGAACACTGTCACCCAATGGCCCGCGCGGTTGAGCTGTGCGGCGCACGCGAGCCCTGCCGGTCCCGAGCCGATCACTGCGACCTTCTTGCCCGTGCGCTTTTCCGGCGGCTCCGGTTGCACCCATCCTTCGGCAAATCCCTTATCGATGATCGAACATTCGATAGTCTTGATCGTGACCGGCGGGTCATTGATGCCCAGCACGCAAGAGCCTTCACAGGGAGCGGGACAGACTCGACCAGTAAACTCGGGGAAATTGTTTGTCTTGTGTAACCGTTCAAGCGCTTCTTTCCACAGACCGCGGTAGACAAGATCGTTCCACTCCGGGATCAGGTTATTGATTGGGCACCCCGAAGCCATGCCGTTCAGCAACGCGCCGGTGTGACAAAACGGCACGCCGCAATCCATACATCGGGCGCCTTGTTCACGAAGCTTGGCGTCGGGGAAGTGGTCGTGAAACTCCTGCCAATCGTTAATCCGTTCGAGCGGTGAACGAGCGCGCGGCAGTTCACGGTGAAATTCCATGAATCCGGTTGGTTTGCCCATGCCCAAAACTTCTCCTTACACATCGCAAAGACTGAAAACACCAAACACACGAGTTTCGCTGGTTGTCCGCTATGCGCCCGGTCACAGCGTGAATCGTATTGCGCGCGGCGCGCACCTACAACAAATCGTCACGTTTTATACACAGGCGCTGCACATCATATTCACGCACCACGGAACACGCATCACACGGTCAGTTTCCGCTTACGCGGGCGGCGTCGTTCTTGTTGGCTTCGAAGGCGGCCATGATCGCTGCGTCGCCGATGTGGCCTTCACTTTCCGCGCGCCGGATGGCGTCGAGCATGCGTTTGTAATCCTTCGGCATGACTTTGACGAATTTTTGCGCGGTCTCCTCCCACAACGCCAAGAGCTGCCAGGCGCGCTCGCTGTGCGTGTAGATCGCGTGCCGCTTCAGCAGATCCTCGACTGTTTGCAGGTCTCCTTCATCAAGGTGTTCGAGCGTGACCGTTTCGAGGTTGCAGCGGTTCTTGAAGTCGCCGGTTTCATCCAGAACATACGCCACGCCGCCAGACATGCCGGCGGCGAAATTGCGTCCCGTGGCGCCAATAACGACCACGCGTCCGCCGGTCATATACTCGCACCCATGATCGCCTACGCCTTCGATAACGGCGTTCACGCCGCTGTTCCGGACACAGAAGCGTTCACCCGCCATGCCGCGGATGTATGCTTCGCCGTTGGTGGCGCCATAGAAGGCGACATTACCGACAATGATGTTCTCCTCCGGTGCAAACGTTGAACCCTCGGGCGGATAGAGGATGACCTTGCCGCCTGATAACCCCTTGCCAAAGTAATCGTTCGCGTCTCCCTCCAGTTCCAGAGTGACTCCCTTCGGCACGAACGCGCCGAAGCTCTGTCCGGCTGAACCCTGGAAATGAAAATGGATCGTATCTTCCGGCAACCCTTCCGGTCCAACCCGGCGGGTCACTTCGCTCCCGAGGATCGTGCCGACCACGCGGTCCGTGTTACGGATCGGCAACGTCGCCTTGACTTTCTGCCGCTGCTCGAGCGCCGGCGTCGCGATATCAAGCAAAGTCTGCACGTCGAGCGCATTCTCGAGTCCATGATTCTGAGGAATCTGGCAGTAGCGGCCAACCTCCGGGCCGACTTCCGGCTGATAGAGAATGGCGGACAGGTTCAAACCCTTGGCTTTCCAGTGGTTAATGGCCCGTCGCATTTCAATCTTGTCCGAGCGGCCCACCATTTCGTTGACCGTACGGAACCCGAGCTGCGCCATATATTCACGCATTTCCCGCGCGATGAACCGCATGAAATTCACCACGTACGCGGGATCGCCCATGAATTTCTTACGGAGTTCGGGGTTCTGCGTCGCCACGCCGACCGGACAGGTGTCAAGATGACAGACGCGCATCATAATGCACCCCATCGCCACGAGCGCGGTGGTGGCGAAGCCGAATTCCTCCGCGCCCAGGAGCGCGGCGATGACCACGTCACGACCGGTCTTGAGTTGCCCATCGGTCTCCACTGCGATGCGGCTGCGCAAATTGTTGAGCACGAGCGTCTGATGCGTTTCCGCCAGACCGAGTTCCCATGGCAGTCCCGCATGCTTGATGCTGGTTTGCGGCGACGCGCCGGTTCCGCCGTCATGGCCGCTGATTAACACCACATCCGCATGGCCTTTGGCGACGCCGGCGGCGATGGTGCCAACGCCGACTTCAGAGACCAGTTTCACGCTGATGCGCGCATGGTGGTTCGCATTCTTCAGATCGTGAATCAGCTGCGCCAGATCCTCGATGGAATAGATATCATGATGCGGCGGCGGTGAAATAAGGCCGACCCCAGGCGTTGAGAGCCGCACTTTCGCAATCCAGGGGTACACTTTGCGTCCAGGCAGTTCCCCGCCTTCGCCCGGTTTCGCCCCTTGCGCCATTTTGATTTGGATTTCTTTGGCCTGGGTCAGATAGTAACTCGTCACGCCGAACCGGCCCGACGCCACCTGCTTGATGGCGCTGTTGCGCGAATCGCCGTTCGCATCAGGAATATACCGCGCCGGATCCTCACCGCCTTCGCCGGTGTTGCTTTTGCCGCCAATACGGTTCATGGCGATGGCCAGCGCTTCGTGCGCCTCTTTACTGATCGATCCATAGGACATGGCGCCGGTCTTGAACCGTTTGACAATGTCCTCAACCGGCTCCACTTCTTCAAGCGGGATCGATCGTCCATTCAGTTTTAATTCCATTAAGCCGCGCAATGTCGCCATGCGCTCGGACTGATCGTCGATCAGTCTGGTATATTCCTTAAAGGTCGCGTAGTCGTTATTGCGGCACGCCTTCTGCAGCAGGTGGATCGTTCTAGGGTTGAACAGATGCAGCTCGCCGTCCTTCCGGTACTGATATTGTCCATGCACCTCCAGCGTACGTCCGTTGAGCGGAATTGCGGGGTACGCTTTGGCGTGTTGCTGCTGCGCCTCGCGAGCGATCTGTTCCAGACCGATGCCGCCAATGCGTGAGGGCGTCCACGTGAAATACTTGTCGACCAGCTCCTGGCTCAGGCCTAGCGCCTCGAAGATTTGCGCGCCGCAGTACGACTTGATCGTGGAGATGCCCATTTTCGCCATCACTTTCACCACGCCTTTGACCACGGCCTTAATGTAGTTTTTCACGGCGGCGTAGTAAGTAAGGTTCGGTAGCATCCCTTCGTGAATCATGTCGTGCAAGCACTCATACGCAAGATACGGATTGATTGCTTGCACGCCATAACCGAGCAGCAGGCAGAAATGATGCACTTCGCGCGGCTCGCCCGATTCGAGCACCAGTCCGACTCGGGTGCGCGAGCCCGCGCGAATCAGGTGATGGTGTAAACCGGCGGACGCCAACAGGGCGGGAATCGGCGCATGGGTGCGATCAACGCCTTTGTCTGAAAGAATGAGAATCGTCGCGCCTTCGCTGATGGCCCGGTCGGCGGCGGCGAACAGCTCTTCTAACGCGCTCTCGAGCGCGACTTCGCCGCCGGCAGGGTCAAAGAGCATCGGCAAAGTGACGACCTTGATGCCGGGCAGAGCCGTGCGCCGCAGTTTCTCCATTTCAGAATTTTTTAAAATGGGAATCGTCAAACGCAGTTGCCGGCAACTTTCCGGCAGCGGCTGGATGAGATTACCTTCCGAGCCCAGCGTCAGCGTCGTGGCGGTGATGAGTTCCTCGCGGATGGGATCAATCGGCGGATTGGTGACTTGGGCAAACAACTGCTTGAAATAGTTATATAACAACTGCGGCTTATCGGAGAGCACAGCCAGCGGCGTATCGGTGCCCATGGAGCCGACCGGTTGAATGCCGTTCTGCGCCATTGGACCGAGGTTTACTTTCAAGTCTTCGAAGCTGTAGCCAAACGCCTGCAACCGCTGCAACGTTGCTTGATGATTGTAGGGCGGAGCTTCCTCCGGGCTATTCTCCAGGTTATCGAAGTGCACTTGATGGGTGTTGAGCCAGGTGCGGTAAGGCTGGGCCGACGCCATCTTCTCTTTGATCTCTTCGTCGCTGATGATGCGGCCCTCCTCCGTATCCACCAGGAACATCCGGCCCGGCTGCAGACGGCGTTTTTCTAATACTTGCTCTGGCGGGACTTCCAACACGCCTACCTCTGACGCCATGATCACCAGGTCATCTTTGGTGACATAGTAGCGGGACGGGCGGAGGCCATTGCGGTCTAAGACGGCGCCGACCACCGTGCCGTCGGTAAAGGCAATCGAAGCGGGTCCGTCCCACGGCTCCATCAGGCAGCTGTGGTACTCATAGAACGCCCGTTTTTTGTCGTCCATGCTCTCATGATTCTCCCACGGCTCCGGGATCATCATCATCATGGCGTGCGGCAGGGAGCGTCCGCTAAGGGCGAGAAACTCCAGGCAATTGTCAAATTTGGCCGAGTCGCTGCCGTCGGGTTGAATAATAGGAAACACCTTAGGCAAGTCATCGCCGAACAGTTCCGACGCCAACATGGCCTGACGCGCGTGCATCCAGTTCTCATTGCCGCGCAGCGTGTTGATCTCCCCGTTGTGGATCAGATAGCGGTACGGGTGAGCGCGCTCCCAGCTGGGAAACGTATTGGTGCTGAACCGCGAATGCACAACCGCGATGGCGGTTTCAATTTCCGGCTCTGATAAGTCGGGATAAAACGTAGAGAGTTGATGCGGCGTGAGCATGCCTTTGTAGACAATGGTCCGACACGACAGGCTCGAGATGTAGAAATACTCTCCGCCGGGAACGCCGCCGTAGCGCAGTGCGTTTTCCGCGCGGCGGCGGATGACGTACAGTTTCCGCTCGAAGGCGAGCTGGTCTTTGATCGCGGGGTTGCGGCGGATAAAGATCTGACGGACAAACGGCTCGCACGACTTCGCCGTCTCTCCCAGGTAGAGATTATCCGTCTGCACCTTGCGCCAGCCGATGACTTCCTGTCCTTCCTCGCGCACGATGTTCGCCAGCACCTTCTCACAGTACAGGCGTTGCTCCCGCTCGGGCGGCAGGAACAACATGCCGACGCCATAGTATCCGGGTTTTGGCAAGGAAAAGCCTAAGCCCTCGCAGGCGTTTTGAAAAAAGACGTGAGGAATCTGCATGAGAATCCCGGCGCCGTCGCCGGTGTTTTCTTCACAGCCGCAAGCGCCGCGATGGTCAAGATTTTCCAACACCGTCAAGGCTTGCTCAATGATCGTGTGCGACCGCTCGCCCTTGATGTTAACCACGAACCCCACCCCGCAGGCGTCGTGTTCGAATTGCGGATCGTAGAGTCCTTGTTTTTGCGGTCGTGTCGCCATGGTTCATCCTCCTCGCTTCAACTTCAGTACTTGCGCCTCCTCATGTCCCCGCCGCCCCACGTCGGGCTCCACCACTGCCTCCTCAGGCGTTTCTTTCAAATTTAACCACAACCCTTCAGTAGCCGTGCGTAACACAATTGACGTTTCTGTGCGCGCAACCCCATTAATCGAACGGATCTTCCGGATCAGCGCCTCCAAAGTCGAGGTGTTCTCCGTTTTGATTTTCAGGAGCAACGTGTATTCCCCAGTAACGTGATGGCATTCCTGCACATCCTCAATGTGCGCAATGTCTTTCTCAAACTGCGCGATCAGCTTGGGATGATCGATAAATACGCCAATGAACGCCGTGATATCTTTGCCCAATTTTCGGGCATCCAAAATCGCCGTGTACCCACGGATGACGCCGCTCTCTTCCAGCTTCTTGATGCGTTCTGTCACCGACGGCGCGGAGAGCCCGACGCGCTCGCCGATTTTCGTGAGCGATAATTTACAGTCTTCCTGCAGCACCGCCAGGATATGTCGGTCTATGCTGTCGAGTGCGATAGCCATCCCGTCTTGTGCCCTAATTTCGTTAGGGGAAAACCACCAAGGGCCTAATGATTAGCGGATCGTTTTCTCTTAGTCAATGATTTTTTCTGTTGAGACCGGCGATTTTTTGATAAAAAAGGAGAAAAATTTTCTGAAGCGGAGCTTTTGGGACTATAAGGGCGCTGACTCAGGCTCGTACTCCGTCCGCTTGAACATGACAGGTTGTCATTGCGAGCAAAGCGAAGCAATCTCTCTGGGGGATACTGTCGGCGAGATTGCTTCGTCGCTGCGCTCCTCGCAATGACCCGGCAAAATCACCTGCACGGACTACTAGAGGTCAGGAGAACAGACAGATGCATACTGGAGCCTGCTCGCAGTCGCCCTCTGCTCCGTTGTCTCTCTTTCCCCCCCATGCTAGGGTGCTCGCACTTTTCCAAGGAAGTGATGCGCTGTGACAGATGTGAAGAAGGTCGTCCTCGCCTATAGCGGCGGACTGGACACGTCGGTGATTCTCCGTTGGTTGCTTGAGACCTATCAGTGTGAAGTGATCGCTTTTTGCGCTGACCTGGGGCAAGGCGAGGAACTGGCCCCGGTCGAAGAGAAAGCCAGAAAAGTTGGCGCCGCCAAAATTTATATTGAGGATCTGCGTGAAGAGTTCGTGCGCGATTTTGTCTTTCCTCTGCTGCGCGCGAATGCATTCTATGAGGGCGGCTATTTGCTCGGCACTTCGATTGCCCGTCCGCTGATCGCCAAGCGGCAGATTGAGATCGCTCTCCAGGAGGGCGCGGATGCGGTCTCGCATGGCGCTACTGGGAAAGGCAACGATCAAGTGCGCTTTGAGTTAACGTATTACGCCCTGCAGCCTGACATCCACGTTATTGCGCCGTGGCGCACATGGGATAAGCAGTCACGCTCCGATTTAATCGCATACGCCGAGCGCCATGGCATTCCTATTCCTGTTACAAGAGAGAAGCCGTACAGCATGGACCGCAACCTGCTGCACATCAGTTATGAAGGCGGCATTCTCGAAGATCCCTGGCTGGAGCCGTATGAGGATATGTTTCTGCTGTCCGTCTCGCCTGAAAAAGCGCCGGACAAAGCTGAGTACGTCGAGATTGACTATGAAGCTGGAAATCCGGTGGCGGTGAACGGCGAGCGGCTTTCTCCGGCCGCGCTGTTGGCGAAGGTCAACCAACTCGGCGGCAAGCACGGGGTCGGGCGGATTGATTTGGTTGAAAACCGTTATGTCGGTATGAAATCGCGCGGCGTCTATGAGACGCCTGGCGGGACGATTCTCCATATCGCGCATCGCGCGGTGGAGTCGTTAACGCTTGATCGTGAAGTGATGCACCTGCGCGACTCGCTGATCTCACGCTACGCCGAAATGGTGTACTACGGGTACTGGTTTGCGCCGGAGCGGGAGATGCTGCAGACCGCGATCGACGAGGCGCAAAAGAATGTCACTGGAACCGCGCGCCTTAAGCTCTACAAAGGCAATGTGATGGTTGTGGGGCGCAAGTCGACCAAGACCCTCTACAATCCGCAAATTGTGACGTTTGAAGCCGGCGGCGAGTATCGGCAAGCTGATGCTGAGGGTTTCATTCGGCTCAACGCCTTGCGGTTGCGGTTGAGAGCGGCGGTGCAAAAGTAGTTGTTAGTTCTTAGTGGTTAGTTGTTAGTTTTCGCTCCGCACTATCTGAACTAAAAACTAGCGACTAAAAACTACTAACTAATAGCCTTTCCATGTTGCATGAAACGACAGAGTCAAAATAAAGCGTGGTCGGGCCGGTTTGCCGAGGCCGCGAACCCCCTCATGGAGGCGTTTACCTCATCGATTGCTTTTGACAAGCGGTTAGCGTCGTACGATATTCGCGGCAGCATAGCGCATTGCCGCATGCTGGTGAAGCAGAAAATCCTCACGCGCGCCGAAGGAGAGAAGATCGTCAAAGGGTTAGAGCAGGTGCAGCGTGAACTGGAGCGCGGCAGTTTTCAATTTTTGCCGTCGGACGAAGATATTCACATGGCTGTTGAGCGGCGGCTCACCGAAAAAATTGGCCCGCTCGGCGGCAAGCTGCATACAGCGCGCAGCCGCAATGATCAGGTGCTGCTCGATGTGCGGATGTATTTGCGTGATGAAATCGCTGCTATCCAGCAGCTTCTCAATGCGCTGCGGAAAGAGCTCGCGCGCCTGGCGAAACGTCATGCACACGTAGTCATGCCTGGCTACACCCACCTGCAACGCGCACAGCCCGTGCTCCTGGCGCATCATCTGTTAGCCTATTTCGACATGTTGGGCCGCGATGAGGAGCGGTTGCGTCAGTGTCACGAGCGCGTCAACGTACTGCCGCTCGGCGCGGGCGCCTTGGCCGGCACGACGCTGCCCATTGATCGACATCATGTGGCGCGACTGCTCGGCTTTCCCCGTGTAAGTGAGAATAGTCTCGATACCGTTGCCGACCGCGATTTCCTCATTGAATTTCTCTCCGTAGCAGCGATTCTTGCTATGCACCTGAGCCGCCTGGCTGAGGAGCTCGTGCTGTGGGCGAGCGGGGAGTTTGGATTTATCGAATTGCCGGACGCCTTCGCCACCGGCAGCTCGATGATGCCGCAAAAGAAGAATCCCGACGTGCCGGAACTGGTGCGCGGCAAGACCGGTCGCGTGTATGGCAATCTAGTTGCCGTGCTCACGCTATTAAAAGGTCTGCCCTTGTCCTACAACCGCGATCTTCAGGAAGACAAAGAGCCGTTGTTTGACACCGTAGATACCGTCAAAGGATGCTTAACCGTGCTGGAAGCGATGTTGCCGCGTCTGGTGTTCCGCGAAGACCGGCTGCGCGCGGCGGCATTGGGCGGATTTACGCTGGCCACGGATGTAGCGGATTATCTGGTGGAGAAAGGCATGCCGTTTCGCCAGGCGCACGAGGTGGTCGGCGCGGTGGTGCGGTGGTGTCTGGTGGAACAAAAAGGCTTAGAGCAGCTGACAGTAGAAGAATGGCGGCGGTTTTCGCCGCTGTTTGCCCAAGATATTATCCCTCGCCTGACGCTAGAGTCTGCGGTGGACCGCCGCCGTTCTTATGGCGGCACGGCGCGGGCGGAAGTGCAGCGGCGACTGAAAGCGATTAGCGTATAAGGTCATGAGTTCAAGGTTCAAGGTTCCACGTTCAACGTTTGAAACCCGAAGTCCGAAGTCTGGAGTGCAAAATCTCAAGTGGCTTAGTGTCTGTTGTTTCCTTCTTGCTGTTGCCTGTACCCTGTTCCCGGTTGCCCTCTTTGGCGGCTGCGGACGGAAGACCATTGTCAAGCCGCCGGAGCTGGCCGCGCCCGAGCCGGTAAATGATTTGACGCTCGAAGTAAAAGACAAAGGCGTCACCTTACACTGGGGGCGGGTGCAGAAGAGCGCTGATGGAGAAGACCTTGACGACTTAGGCGGCTTTGTCGTCCTGCGCGCCGAGCAGGACGTGCAGGGCAAGTCCAGCGAGTTCACGCAGATCGCCACGATTCCCGTGGAAGACCGCGACCGCTTCCGCAAGGACAAAAGATTCAGCTACACCGATGAACAGTTGACCGCTGGCGCCCTCTATCGGTATCGTGTATTGGCCTTTACAGTAGACGGCTACTACAGCGAGGCGTCTAATACGGTCGAGTTGGTCTGGCGCAGCGGCGCGTAAGTAATGAATTAAAAATTAAGCATGAAGAATGAAAAAGCAAAGAACGCGGAACAAGGACTTTATACCTTCAATTGTTCATTCTTCATTCATAGTTCTTAATTCGGTGGACAAGCTATGAAACTTCCATTTACTAAAATGCACGGCATCAGCAACGACTACGTTTACGTGAACGCGTTCTCGACTACGGTGCCTGACCCGCCTGCCGTGGCGCGGAAAGTCAGCGATCGGCGCACGGGGATTGGCGGCGATGGACTGATTCTCATTTGCCCATCGGAGTCCGCCCACGCACGCATGGAGATGTACAATGCCGACGGCAGCCGGGGAGAAATGTGCGGGAACGGGATTCGCTGCGTCGGAAAATTTGTCTATGAGCACGGCTTGGCGAAGACGAACCCCTTGAAGATTGAGACCGACGCCGGGTTAAAAGTGCTGTTTTTGGAACTGAGGAATAACAAGGTCACTCGAGTGACGGTCGATATGGGCGAACCTATTCTTGATGGTCCACGCATTCCAGTGGCGGCTGCCGGACAGGTGATCAATCAGCCCTTGGCGGTGGACGGCAAGTCCTATCAAGTCACCTGTGTATCAATGGGGAATCCTCACTGTGTGACCTTCGTTGACGATGTCGAGCCGCTCGAACTCGAAAAGCTCGGACCAAAGTTCGAGCATCATCCGTTCTTTCCCAGGCGAGTGAATACGGAATTCATTCACGTCCTCAGCCCTACGGAGTTGGACATGCGCGTGTGGGAGCGCGGATCTGGAGAGACCTGGGCGTGCGGCACTGGCGCGTGCGCTGCGGCAGTCGCTGCCGCCCTCAATAAGAAGGCGGGACGTCGCGTCACCATTCATCTGCGCGGCGGCGATCTGGAAATCGAGTGGCGG
>DATLYA010000336.1:0-28291 GCA_035575235.1 Candidatus Methylomirabilota bacterium | reverse complement strand
CGCCGTGCGGCGGCGGCGTTAGTGTCTGATCGCATGATTGAGCAGGTTTGCGTGTTTGGTCCGCCGAGTATGTGCAAGGAGCAATTGGCGGCGTTTCATGAGGCGGGCGCCGCGATGCCCGTGATCGCTGTGAGTCCGGTGAATGAAGAACGGTTGGCCGCCACCCGCAAAGCCCTGCAGCTGTTGGCGCCTTGAGTCGCTTCTGTAAAGGAGAAGTTCATGTCCGTATTGCCTCGCGTCGCTTCCATCATGCTCGGATGCGTAGTCGCCTTGTCCTGCGTTGCGTGCACTCAAGAACGGCAAAATGAACTCAGCCGCTCCCTGCAGAATTGGACGGGAACAAACGGCGTGCTCGATATCTATGCCGGAGAGAAGCTTGTTATGCGTTTCATCAAGATTGACAAGATGAGCACGGCGTACGGCACGCAGGACAAGCAGCCAAGACCATACCGCTACGGCTATGGTTATGTTGATGAAAATTTCAACTTCACAGTCGATAGCGGCGAAAAGAAGGTGTATTTCGAGATCAGCGACTATGCGACGAATTATGTCTTTTATGAAAATTATCGCGATTGAATCCCTCGTAACGTCGCACGCAGAGGAGAAGGGGCGGATTGTCCTGTCCATGTAGGTGTTTTTCTGCTAAGGAATTGCCGTTGGCGCAGAACTATTCTCCTCCTTACTGCCTGGACAGTCGTTTGAGCTGCTCCCATAGCCGCGCGACATGCTCTTGAGTCGTGGCCTGGTTGCCGATGGCGACACGAAGGGCGTAGACGCCGTTAAGCTTTGTGTGTGAGAGAAACGCGGCGCCGCTTGCATTCACAGCGTCAAGAATCCGCGTATTATGCGCTTCGAGATCCGCCATGCCTGCCGGTGCATGACGAAAACACACGGTGGAAAACGGCACGGGCGCAAGCCGCTCCCAAGCCGGCTCGCGATCGATCTGCGCAGCGAGCCATTGCGCCGCGTCGATATGACCCTTGATAATCCGCGCCAGACCCTCTTGGCCGTAGGCGCGCAACACCATCCACAACTTCAGCGCGCGAAACCGCCGTCCGAGCGAGAGTCCGTAGTCCATTAAGTTAACGACGTCGGATTCGTTGGTGCGCAGGTATTCTGCAACCAACGAGAAAGCGCGCTTCAAATCATCCGGTCGCCGCGTGTAAAGCAGGCTACAATCGATAGGCGTGAGCAGCCATTTGTGCGGGTTCGTGACGAACGAATCCGCCCGCTCGCAGCCCGCCAGGACCTGCCGATGCGAGGGTACTACGGCTGCGGCGCCGCCGTACGCGGCGTCAACGTGCAGCCAGAGACCGTAATGCTCACACACGTCGGCGATGGCGGGAACGGGATCAATACTCGTTGACGAAGTTGTGCCGACAGTGGCGACGACGGCGAAAGGTTTGACGCCCGCAGCGAGGTCATGCTGAATTGCTTGTGCTAACAAATCCGGGCGCAGGCGAAACTGAGCGTCCGTCTCGATATGACGCGTCCACCGCCGGCCAATACCTAAGGCGATCGCGGCTTTGTCAACGGAACTATGCGCCTGGGTTGAGGTGTACACTGCGAGTGGAGGAAGGTCAGATCGTCCGGCCAGGCCTTCTTCTCGCACCTGTACGCCGGCGGCCTCTCGCGCGGCGGCAAGCGCGTACAAGGTAGAGGCGGAGGCGGTGTCGGTAATCTCACCAAACCACTGCCGCGGCAGCCCCAGCATTTCCGCCACCCACGCAAGCACGCGCTGTTCTAACTCAGTTGCGGCAGGAGACGTGCGCCACAGCATCGCATTGACGTTCAGGGCTGCCGCGAGCAGCTCGCCAATAATGCCCGGCCCAGAGCCGCTAATGCCAAAATAGGCAAAGAAAGAGGGATGATTCCAATGGGTAATGCCAGGCAGAATCAGTTCGTCGACGTCTTGCAGAATGCGTTCCAGCGGCTCACCGTGCTGTGGCGCTGACTGCGGCAGGGCGGCGGCAATGTCTCCAGGAGCGACGTGGGCGAGAACCGGGCGTTCGCCTACCGTTTCCAGATACGAGGCGACCCAGTCTGCCGCTTCATGCAAGGCGTGGCGCAGTTCGTGTGGGGTAGGTCCAACGGAGATGCTCATAAGTATCACTCCTCCTGTTCTCTATAGCGAAACACGAGCGCGCGCGCACCTGCAGGCCGTCCCTCCAGTCATGCCGGACACGGTTCACGAAAAGCGCTTTTGCTGGGGTGCTGGACGCAATGCTGTCTTTATAGGAAGCAACTCGCCGACGGGAGGAGGACGGCGCGCCGCGCCTCTGCGGCTAATGATGAATAATGAGCGGGCAATTCTTCCCCCCCCCTTTTCTGTCTGCTGCGGTTGTGTAGGCGTAAAGATGGACTAACCTAAAGAGTAAGGAGCGAGAGGCGCGCACGCGTCGCAGGGAAATGAGTATTCCACAAGTAGTGGACCGACCTTGCCCCTAGTTGAGACATCCCAGGGTGGACAGACTATGACACAAAGCCGTACGATTCCATTGCTGCTTGTCGAAGACAATCCTGCCGACGTCCGGCTGATCCAGGAGATGATTGCTAAAGGGGGGTCAGCGCCATTCGTCTTGAGCGTCGCCTCCTGTGTGAGTGATGCGCTCCAACAGGTGTTGACTGACCGATTCGCCGTTCTGTTACTCGATCTGGGGCTGCCAGATAGTCAAGGGTTAGACACTCTAAGTCGGATGCGCGCTCATGCGCTCGGCATCCCAATTGTGGTGCTCACTGGGCTGGACGATGAAGAGCTGGCATTGCAGGCCCTCCACGAGGGCGCTCAGGATTATATTGTGAAGGGACAGATCTCCGGCCCCACCCTCACACGAATTCTGCATTATGCCATGGAGCGAAAACAGGCTGAGGAGACGTTGCGTCGCAGTAAAGAAATAGCGGAGGCGGCTGACCGATCGAAGTCCGAATTTCTCGCCACCATGTCGCATGAATTGCGCTCTCCCTTAGGAGTGATTTTCGGCTATCTGGAAATGCTGCTAGAGGGGGAGTTTGGACCGCTGAGCGCTGAGCAACATGACGCTTTACAACGCATTGATCAAAACGCCCGCGGCTTGTTTGCGCTCATCAGTGATGTGCTTGACTTTAACCAGCTCGAGAACGGACGCCTGCCGATAAGAATTCAACCTGTGCGCGTTTCTGAGATGTTGGCCACCATTAACTATGAAACACAAAGTTTACAGAAGCTCTCTGGCCTGACGTTTAACTGGCGCAGTGATCCGGAAGTGCCGCTGCTCTATACCGATCCGGGGAAACTCCAAGTCATCATCAAAAATCTGTTTACCAATGCAGTGAAATTCACCCTTACCGGACAAATCACCGTCCACGCCTCTACGTGCAATGGAGGAGTCGAGATTGTGGTGTGTGATACCGGAATTGGTATACCAACCGAACAACAAGAGCGCATCTTTGCCGCATTCCATCAGGTGCATAATGCTCCTAGTCGCTATGGCGGCGTTGGCCTCGGTTTGTATATCGTGCGGCGATTCGTGGAGGCGCTGGGCGGAAGAGTAACGTTAAAAAGTCAAGTGGGAAACGGTTCGACCTTTCGCGTCTGGCTGCCGCTCAGCTCCGCCGACGCCGTGCAGGCGTCGGCGCCGGCGGAGCAGGAAGGCAAGAGCGGTTGACCTCAGCGGCAAGAGAAAAAGACGTCCCCCTGAAGGGGACGTCTTTTCCGTGCTTAGCCTACCGCAACCGGAATCCGCTTGGGCTTCGCCTGTTCGGCCTTCGGCAGTTCGAGTTCAAGCACTCCATTCGTCATTCGCGCCTTGATGCGGTCGACGTCGATCTCGTTTGATAACGAGAAGCGCCGCGCATAGTTTCCGATGTTATATTCAGTATAGACTGGTTTAAGATCTTCATATTCCTGGAGAGCCACGCGACCTTCGATAGACAAGACGCCGTCAGCCACCCGCACATCAAGTGAGTTCTCATCGACGCCGGGCATGTCGGCCCACAGCCACAGGCTCTCCGACGTTTCGTAGATATCCACGTCAGGCAGATACGTGCGTCCTGGACGGGTTTGTTCGCTAGTTTTCAATTCCTGTTTCTCCTTCGTCGCCAGTTCTTGGGTAGCCATGGTGATGCACGCTCCTTTCTACCTGTAAAACAGGCTACGCCGCTTTGACGGTAATCTGACGAGGCTTGGCCTCTTCCCTTTTCGGAATGTGAATCGTCAGCATCCCATGCTTATACGACGCTTCTGCTTTCGCGAGGTCGAGGTCGGCCGGCAGCTGAAGTGAACGGGAGAATTCCCCACCGCTGCGCTCTCGCCGATGAAAACTTCCGCCCTCTTGCGGGGCTGGGCCTTCCCGTTTGCCGGTAATCGTCAGTGTCCGCCCATGGGATTCGATCGTGAGCTTCTCCGGCGTTAACCCGGGCACTTCCATTTTGACAACGTAACTGTCCTTGTTGCTAAAGACATTGACCGGCGGATAGACGCCGCGCCCGGAGAGCCCGAAGTCAAATCCCAGCAGCGGATTTTCGAACACGCGATCAAGCTCACGCTGCAAATCTAACAACGCATTGATGGGATCAAGTGAAGGAGAGAAACGAAAGAGCGCCATACAAACCTCCTTTCGCTGCATTGCTGCTGCGTGGTTGTTACACCCTTAGTAGGGCGGCGTCGACGCTCATGTGTGCACGGAGCAAATGTAAGAACGACTTTGTGGGCGTCAAGGGGGAAAGAAACCATTTCATCATCGAGCCATTGAGGGATTGAGATCATTGTTCTCAGCCTTGACTCTTCTCCAGAGTCAATGACCCGATGAGGCAAGGCTGTGCGGCCGCTTTAGTTGAACCGCACATATGCAAAGTCGATCGGCTTCCCTTTAATCCCCGCCGCCGGCGGGGCGATCCAGTGAGCAAATTTGCCTGGCTCAATCACGCGGCCCATCAAGGACGCCACAAATGCGCGATCCTCAGCTGTGGGAAGCCAGCGATGAGCAGTGGCGTTCCACTCGGCCTCAGAAATGATGCGGCCATCCGGCGCAACGCGTACGTTCGCAAACGAGCCGATTCTGCGGTTGAAGGCTTTATGAGGCAACTGCAGACGGAACGGAACGCCATGCCGTTCAATGACCTTATTCCACCGCGCCACGCCGCGCCGCGAATCGGCAATGAAGTCATCGCGCAAGCGTTCGTTCAACGACGCCAGCGCCGGGACTTCTTTTTCCACTAATTTTCCATCTACAACTTCGAGAATTTTGTATGCGGCGTTTTTCAACACATGGTCGTCGTTGATCTTCGTTTCCTCATAGCGACCTTTCAGGCCGCTCGTGAAGAAGGTCGCCGCATTGGACGATTGGTCGGCGCCGAACAGATCCAGCGTGACACTGTAATGAAAATTGAGATAGCGTTGAATCGTTGCCAGATCGATCACGCCCAGCGCTCGCAGCTTGTCTGGCGCGTCGGTCTTGTGTGCTCGCATGACCTCGCAGGTGCGCTGGAGCACTCGTGCGACGCCCGATTCGCCAACGAACATATGATGAGCTTCCTCGGTTAACATAAACCGCGTGGTGCGCGCGAGGGGATCAAATCCGGATTCCGCCAGCGCACAGAGCTGGAACTTGCCGTCGCGGTCGGTGAAGTAGGTGAACATGTAAAACGCTAACCAGTCGGGCGTCGCTTCGTTAAAAGCGCCAAGAATGCGCGGATTATTGGCGTCGCCGGAACGGCGCTCTAGCAAGGCGTCAGCTTCCTCGCGTCCGTCGCGGCCAAAATAGCGATGCAGCAGATACACCATAGCCCACAAATGGCGGCCTTCTTCGACGTTGACCTGAAAAAGATTGCGGAGATCGTACAAGGATGGACACGTCAGACCAAGATGTTTTTGTTGTTCTACGGACGCCGGTTCGGTGTCTCCCTGAGTGACAATAATCCGCCGTAAGGTTGCGCGATACTCTCCCGGCACTTCTTGCCAGGCGGGCTCACCTTTATGTTCGCCGAAATTGACCTGACGGCCTTCTTCTGGAGCGGCAAGAAAAATACCCCAGCGATAGTCTGGCATCTTTACATAATCAAAATGAGCCCAACCGGACGCATCGGCGCTGACCGCCGTGCGCAGGTAGACGTCAAAGTTGTGTGAGCCTTCCGGTCCCATCTCCGCCCACCATTTCAAGTAGTTTGGTTGCCAACGCTCAAGCGCGCGTTGCAAGGTTTTGTCGGTAGAAAGGTTTACGTTGTTCGGGATCTTTTCGTTGTAGTCGATGGTCATGAGTGGCTCCTCCTGCACGAAGGATGTGAAACGTATCCTGTCTTGTCTATAACTCTCACTATTGCCTCTATGGCGCCGCGTTTTTGTCTTCCGTCTCCGGTGCTCCGCTGCTCCGTTTTCTTCTTTTATATTTCCTGCTTTTTCCGCCTTCCGTCTTACACTCGCTCCCAATTAAACTTCGCTTTATTCCCAGTGCCGTACACTTTCAGCGCGCCGAATTCGCCGACCGCATTCGCGCGGGTGAATATCCAATTCTGCCACGCCGACAAGCGGCCAAAGATGCGTGATTCCATGGATTCAGCGCCGCTAAAGCGCAAGTTCGCTTCCATGCCAGTGAGAGCATCTGGGGAAAGACTGGCCCGTTCTTCCAGCGCAATGCGGATTTCGTCATCCCAATCAAGCTCATCCGGCGTCGCCGTGACCAGGCCGAGAGCGAACGCTACCTGTGGAGACAAGGCTGTCCCTAAGGTTGTGCGCAGGCGTTTAAGAACGTTCGCCTCTTGATGAAAGCGGTTTTCCAGACGCGAGAGGCGCGTCACCATCGGATAAACGCCGAAATTCAGCTCTGAAAGCTGAATGGCGGGGGCCTCAGCGGATTCTTCGGTCTGTAGCATATACGTGCGATCAGCGGCTAAAGCCAGCTCGAATAAAGTTCCGGCAAAACACGACCCGGGTTCGATCAACGCAAAGAGCGTGCGGGAAGAGACCTCAAGTCTGGCCAGCGTACGGCGCAACAACCCGATGACCTCACGCACAAACCAATGGCTTTGATGTTGTGCAAGCGCTTTGTCTATGCTCAACACAGACTCCAGGCTGCCTTGAGTTTTCAGCACCCAGAGGCCGATGGTCAGGTTATTGGTGCGGAGCAGCAAAATGGCGTCATCCAACTCCCGCGCCATCTGCAGCGGCCACCAACTCGCTCCTAGCTTGAGAATCCCATCAATATCCTGCGGCTGCGGCTGAGGCGGCGCGTTAACTGTAATCGTAGCCCGGCGCGCCTCCTGGTCGATCTGTGCATCAACAAACTCATAATGATACCCGCTGTCATTGATGACGCGCTGCAGGGGGGTAAGCGTCACCCCCAGGGCGTTGCTGGGACGGTCGCTCAGAGCAGCTAATTCAAGCGCGCGGCGTTTGACATGATCAGCAAACTGCGCCGGTTTGACCACATCATCAACAAGCCGCCAGTCTTTTGCGCGTCGGCCACGAATGCCTTCTGCAGTGGTGCAGAGAATGTCTGCGTGGTCATGGCGCACTTTACGCTTATCAATGAGACGCGTGAGCCCGCCTGTCCCTGGCAGCACCCCAAGCAGAGGCGCCTCCGGTAGGCTGACAGCCGACGAGCGGTCGTCCACCAGAATAATCTCATCACAGGCCAGGGCGAGTTCATAACCACCACCCGCTGTCGTGCCGTTGCAAGCGGCGAGGAATTTGAGACCGGAATAACGACTGGCGTCTTCCATGCCGTTGCGAGTTTCATTGGTGAATTTACAGAAATTCACTTTCCAGGCGTGTGAAGAGGAACCGAGCATAAAGATGTTGGCGCCGGAGCAAAAAACGCGTTCTTTGGCGCTGGTGATGACGACCGTACGGACTTCGGGATGTTCAAAACGGATGCGTTGTAAGGCGTCGTGCAGCTCGATATCGACGCCGAGATCATAAGAATTCAGTTTTAATTTGTATCCCGGGCGTAATCCGTGATCTTCCTGCACGTCCAGGGTCAACGTGGCGATTGGTCCTTCAACGGTAAGCCGCCAATGCGCGTACTGGTCTGGGTGGGTTTGGTAGTCGACCAACGACGCCTGCGGCTCCGCTGCTGACACGTCATCCGCAAGTTCCATGGGTTTTCTCCTTTCTCGTCATGCGCTCCCTGACGAGTTGGCGCAAAGCGGCAAAACTTTCCTCCAGGGTTTGCCCGGAGGTGTCTACGCTTGCATCCGCTTGGCGGTAGAGTGGAGTGCGTTCGGCAAGCAGCCGTTTGAGATCTTCCATGGCTTCGCTGTTGCCCGCCATGGGTCTGAAGTCGCCCTGCGCAATCACGCGCGCCATGTGTTCTTCCGGTTGAGCCTGAAGCCACACGGTGTAGCACTGTGCGAGGAGCAGGTTGAAAGTGTCCTCTTCAGACACCAGGCCGCCGCCGACGGCAATAACCGCCCGCTCATAGGCCGCCACGATCCGCGTCAGGCAGCGCCGCTCAATGCGGCGATACCCTGCCTGCCCGTAGAGAGTAAAAATTTCACTTAACGGCAGACCGGTTTCCCGCTCGATCTCGTGGTCAAGTTCAATGAAGGGCATGGCTAAGTCCTCGGCCAGCCTCCTCCCCAACGAGGTTTTGCCTGCTCCGCGCAATCCAATCAGCGCAATACGGTCGCGCCGCTCGTCGCTATCCTGACTCAGCTCGCGCAGCACGCGGAAGAGAACGCTCTCCAGCTGCCGTGCAGGAATTCGCTTGAGCAGACGGCGCAGCAACAACGCTTCCGCGCCCGCCTCGCGCTCGGGAATGAAAATATCACTTAATGTGATACCTAACGCTCTCGCGATGCGCCGTAAAAGGACAATGGAAACATTGCCGTCGCCGGCTTCGAGCTGCCCCAGATAGCGCTCTGACACATTCGCTGCGCGCGCCAGCAGTTTCCGCGTCAATCCGCGCTGCTCGCGCAACTCACGCACGCGTTTGCCGAACGCCGTCAGAAACTGCGCATCCGCCGCCGTGATCTCGTCGGCATTCTGCGCGGCTCTTGGGCCTTCCACCTTAGGTGATTTCGCGTGGAGGACACTCGACATAGGCAGGTCCTTCGGATGTTTGTCAAGAGTTATAATGCATGAAAAAATTTTTTGCAAGTGTTATTTTGCCTGTTAGAAGAATATTTTGTAATTTTAGTCTAAGAAAAGGTATTATAATGCTAGTTTAAGTTTTATAAAGGTAAAATTGCTGGTGAATTCGATAAGGGAAGACTGCTTCACACGTTGCTCTTTGCGCTGACGCCCTCATTACTCAAGCGGCCAATAGCGTGAAGGAGCGTTATCGTCATCGCAACGCAGCGCAGCAATCTTTGTTTTCGTTGGAGATTGCTGCGTCGCCTGCGGCTCCTCGCAATGACCCCCGCTCCTTAATTTCCTGCCATTGTACTCAAGCGGCCGGAGTACCGGTTGTGCTTCACTCAGTCCTTGTCTAAAGAGGAGGAGCGGTTCATGGACCGCACGCTGATGGAGTAAGGAGAAGCTTGTGCCTGTCTTAGATATTCCCGAGTCTTTTAACGCCGCCTCTGCGTTTATTGATCGCCATATTCTGGAAGGACGTGGGGAACGAGTTGCATTACGCTGCCATGAACAGACGGTGACGTATGCGCAGCTCGCAGCGAATGTGAATCGCGTCGGGAATGCGCTGCAGCGACTCGGGGTGCGTCCGGAAGAGCGCGTGGTGATGGCGGTGGTTGACTCGCCGGAGTTTGTGTACAGCTTTTGGGGGGCGATAAAGATTGGCGCTGTGCCAGTGCCGGTAAATACGTTTCTCCGTGCTGATGAGTATGCGTATGTCTTAGAGAACAGCCGCGCCAGCGTGCTGATCGCTTCTCAGGAGGTATGGCCGGTTGTCGCCTCACTCTCCCCGCGTGGATTGCGTCTGCGCGTCGTGGTGGGCAATGTTGGAGGCGACACCCCTTCGCTTGTGCAGTTAATGGAAAAAGAATCCCCTACGCTTGAAGCAGAACCAACGCATCGAGACGACATGGCGCTGTGGTTGTACAGTTCCGGCTCGACCGGCTTGCCAAAAGGCGTCATCCATCTCCATCGTGACTTACTCTATTGTTCTGCGACTTACGCGCAAGACGTGCTCGGCATGGGGCCGGATGATGTGACCCTGTCTGCTGCCCGCCTGTTCTTTGCCTATGGACTTGGCGGCGGCATGTACTTCGCGCTGCATACTGGCGGCGTGGCTGCGCTGGTGTCTGAGCGACCTACACCGGAGAGTATGTTCGCGGCCATTCACCGCTATCGGCCAACGATCTTCTTTGGCGTGCCGACGCTGTATGCCGCGATGTTGCAAATACGGGAGGTTGAGCAGCACTATGATCTGTCGAGTCTGCGTCTCTGCGCGTCCGCTGGTGAAGCGCTTCCTGCGGAACTGTATTATCGCTGGAAGGAGCGCTTCGGTGTGGAAATTCTTGATGGTATTGGTTCAACGGAAGCCTTGCATATTTTTCTCTCGAACCGCGCCGGTCAGGTGAGACCCGGCAGCTCGGGGACGCCTGTGCCTGGGTACGAAGTCCGCATCGTTGATGAAAAAGGCCACGACGTTTCTCAAGGAGAAGTAGGCGACCTGCTTGTGAGGGGTGGGAGTATCACTGCTGGATACTGGCGGCGGCTGGAAGCAACTCGCCGAGCGCTGCAAGGCGAATGGTTGCGTACGGGAGACACTTATTATCAAGACGCTGACGGCGTGTATTGGTATTGCGGTCGTTCGGACGACATGCTCAAAGTGTCGGGGCAGTGGGTGTCGCCCGCTGAAATTGAAGGAATACTTTTTCAACACCCCGCCGTGCTCGAAGCTGCGGTAGTTGGTTGGGAAGATGAGCATCGCCTCATCAAGCCAAAGGCTTTTGTCGTGTTGAAAGAAGGGCAACATCCGTCTCCTGCGTTGGCGGAAGAGTTGCAGACGTTTGTGAGAGAACGCACCTTGCCGCATAAATACCCACGGTGGATTGAGTTCACACCGGAGTTGCCCAAGACTGCGACGGGAAAAATTCAGCGGTATAAGTTGCGAGCAAGGTCAGAGAAACAGTAAAGAGTAAGGATGCTGTTCTTTGCGCTGCTCAGGATGACCATAACTAAAGGGGAGCAACATCGATGAGGTTAAGGGGAACCTGGCGGAAAACTGAGCTGCTTACAACCTTGGCGTTTTCCTTTAGCGTTTTGTCCTCAAGCGTTTTTGCCCAAGGCGGACTTTCTCAGCAAGAGGCGGATTTGGTGAGAGCCCAAGCTGCTGTGATTGCGGCGGAAGAATTGTACGACCATGGCCAGATCGATCAAGCCATTGAACAGTGGCGCGAAGCCGTTCAGCTCGACCCGGGAATGGCGCGGGCGCATCATGATTTAGGACTTGCTTTGCGCGATAAGCGACAGCTTGATGAGGCAATCCGCCACCTCCGTGAGGCGGTGCGGCTTGATGGGCGTAACGCCTCGGCGCGGGCCGACTTAGGTGATGCGTTACAGGAAAAAGGCGATTTTGCAAACGCGTTGAATGAGTACCGCTCCGCCGTCAACCTCGTGCCAAATTCGGCGCCGTTGCGCGGCAATCTCGGCTATCTCCTGGTGAGAAAAGGCGATCTCGACGGTGCGATCGCAGAATGGCGGGAGGCCGTACGCCTTGATCCCAAGTATGCGCCGCCCTATGCAAATTTGGGTGAGGCGCTCGAGAGCAAAGGGGATGCGCCAGGGGCTATCGCTGCGTACGAAAAATTCCTTGAGCTGGTTCCTGGCGCGCCGAACGCTCCTGAAGTACAGCAACGCTTGCAGGCGTTGAAGGAAAAAACCGTCAAATGACCGCAGTAAGGACAGGACAATACTCCAAGCAAGGAACAATCTCTTGGTCGACACGTGACAGGACTTCACGGTCGGGTGGGAAACGCCTGCTTCCCTGGTTTGGGTTTGCTCGTCATTCCTTTGAAAAAAGGACGGTCGGTCGGAATTATGTCATGGCGAGAAGCGTGAGCGACGAAGCAATTTCTCTTTCGGGCAGAGATTGCTTCGCTACGCTCGCATTGACACCGGCATGATTGGCGCAGTTACGCCGCCGCGCGCTTCGCCTCATCCGCCGCAGTGGGACCTTCGACTTTGTAAAGTTTCTGCGCATTGTCCCATAAGATCTTCCGGCGCACGGACTCTTCGCAATCCGAGAGGCCTCCGGTGATCCGCTCGTGCACCTCGTCTCCGTACAGCGAGGTTGGGTGTGGAAAATCAGTCTCAAAGAGAATATTGTCCACGCCTACCTTATCAATCAGACGCCGCGGCGCCGTCTGCTCGAACCAGTAGCAAGCGTAGACATTGCGGGCGAAGTACTCTGACGGAAGCATGTCGAATTCCGGTCGTTCCTCCGGCACCCGATTGTCCCTGAACTGGTAATCCATCGCTTCGAGCACAAATGGTATCCAGCCGATACCGCTCTCTACCGAGACAAACTTGATTTGTGGATAACGCGCCAGCACCCCAGACATGAGTAAATCGTTTAACTGCATGCCGTTACGCAGGAAGACATTCACCGACAACTCGGTAAACGTCGCCAGCCGCCCGTAGGCCGCCATCTTCTCACGCTGGAGGCCGTCTTCCATATTGCCAGAGCCAATGTGGAAACTAATAGGCAGATCGAGTTCGACGGCGACCTCCCAAAGCGGATTCCAATGTGGGTCGCCCAGCAGCGGTTGTCCCAGGGACTGCGGGTCCCCAGTAAAGAGAATGCCCTTGTGTCCCATTGCCGCGCAGCGCCGCACTTCCTTCACCGCGGCCTGTACATCCCAAAATGGCGTTGAGGTGATCGGGAGCAGCCGGCGCGAATCCGCCGACGCCCATTCCGTCTGCCAATCGTTATAGGCTTGCACGCAGGTAAGCATCAGCTCGGGGTCCTTCAACTTCAAGAATTGCTGATTGCCGAAGCCGCCCACGTTGGGGTACATGACCATGGCCCAGATGCCTAGTTGGTCCATGTACTTGAGCCGCGCCTTGGCGTCATATGCTCCTGGGTGCATCTCCTCATAGGTCGTCGGCCATTTTGTCATATCGCCGACGCCAGCAGTTGCGGTCAGTCCTGGGTTGGCGATGCGCTTACCGCCCAGAAACCACCACTGGCGTCCTTTTGCGTCGACATCGATACGCGGCACTGAATCCCGCATAGGTGCAGGCACACGGCTGGTCCAGAGATCAGGCGGTTCGGTGACATGGGTATCGACATCGATGATTGTATATCCGCTCATACGTACCTCCTTCGATTGTCTTACCGGTTAATATTGATGTATGACTACGCGAGACTACTGCGGCCATGCTGCAGTGTCCCCTCTTCGCACGCATAGACGGGCTCAGCGCGGAAGTCAATTGGCGTCGAAAGAAGAGGGGCATAACAAAATCTTGGCTTCTCATACGAATACCATGACACAGAGGGGCGCTTCATGAAGCGCCCCTACAACCTCATCAACCTCGTCGTAGCGCCTCAGTCACTCGCAGTTTTGCCGCCGTGTGCGCGGGGAAGAGCCCGCCTATGATCCCCATGATGAGAGTAAGGACGAGTGCGATCACAAGACTTGTTGGCGAGACACGTAAACGAACGACCACAGTAGAGAACGAAGGCAACTGAAACGCCATACCTTGCATCAGCTGATTGACGAGGAGAATTGTTCCCGTTCCAAGTGCGACGCCGCCCATATAGCCAAGCAGCGACAGCCAGAGTGATTCGGTGACAAATGAAAGAAGCACGGCGCTACGACTAAAGCCCATCGCGCGCAACACGCCACGTCTCCGTGTCGACTGCATAGTTTGGAAAAAATCTTTTGGCTCAGAGTAAATACCGCCAAACCAGGTGAGGTGAGTCACACTCGTCACGTAGGGGAGCGCACGTATCTGCTGCACATACGAAAGGGGAAGGTTGCCGAAAGAGACGCCATATTTGTGGTGGACCACCAGCCGCAATCCGTTCGACGAACGGGCGAGAATAGTGTTTCGTACTGAAGGAAGCGTCATGACCGCACAGACGAGAAAGATAGAGAAGGCGATGGCCAGCGTGGTCAGGATGGTGCGGAGCCGATTCCTCCCTAAGTTGCGTCGAGTGAGAGTCCAGGTGCTCATGCTCAATCTCTCTCTATCGCTGCGGCTTTGAGTCCTACTCCGCTCGTCCTGAGCGGAGTGCTCACGAAGTCGAAGGACAAAACCGTTCGTCTTTTCGCCTCCAATTTTACCCACTTGTTCCTGCCGCTAGTGCAGAGACCCCATCCACCAACACGCCTTTTTCTAAATGGAACGTCTGATCAACGTAACGTGCTGCGCGTGGATCATGCGTGACCATGATAATCGTTTTATGAAACTCGTTCTTGAGCTGACGCAGGAGTGACAAAATCTCATCGGCGTTCCTGGCGTCGAGATCACCAGTCGGCTCGTCAGCGACAATCAATTCGGGATCCACGACAATGGCTCGAGCAATGGCGACCCGCTGCTGCTCACCGCCGGAGAGTTGGTTTGGTAGATGACGCTGGCGGTCCGCGAGCCCGACGATGCTGAGCGCCAATTCCGCATGCTTGCGGCGATCCGCTTTGGACAGTCGTGTGAGCAGCAGAGGCACTTCGACGTTCTCGATCGCCGTGAGGACAGGAATGAGATTGTAAAACTGAAAAACAAAGCCAACATGCGCCGCGCGCCAGGCGGCGAGGCGGTCTTCGCTTAACCCGTTCAAGATTTGCCCGCCGATTTTGACCGTGCCAGACGTCGGTTGATCGAGTCCGGCGATAAGGTTGAGCAGCGTGGATTTTCCTGAGCCGGACGGCCCCATGAGCGCCACGAACGCGCCGTCGGCGATAGTCAGAGTCACATTCTCCAGCGCATGGATTTCATCCACGCCGCGACGATAAAGACGAGAGACTTGATGAAGCTCAATCACAGACCGCACCCCCGCTCAACATTGCTATAGGCGTATTGGCCTGCTGTTGTCAATCTTTACGATCCGCTGTTGCAATGCGGACTGTAAGGCTCTAATAGTCCGTCGAGGTAATTCTGAGGAGTCATTGCGAGGAGCAACGCGACGAGGCAATCTCACCACGAGTAGCTCTCCCACAGAGAGTGCTTCGCTCCGCTCGCAATGACAACTCCTCAGGTTTAAGTAAACGGACTACTAGGCCTCACAAACGTAGGGAGTGTATATGGCTCAGGCTGTTTCGCCGACACAGTTTAATGTCTCTCTTAAATTGAATCTTCGACTAACGAACTTGACTGAGGAACAGCTATTTCTTCTCTGTCAGGAGAATGAAGAACTCCGTTTCGAGTATACAGCGCAAAAAGAGTTAATCATCATGCCTCTTGTCGGGGCGTTGACGAGTTTGCGCAACGCCAAGCTAACAGCTGCTTTAATGGGATGGACTCAGGGAGATGGAACGGGTATCGCCTTTGCTTCCAATGCTGGCTTTATTCTTCCTAACGGCGTGCTGCGTTCGCCGGACGCCTCCTGGATAGTGCGAGAAAAATGGGAGACCCTTACAAAAAGGCAACGAGAGCGGTTTGCACCATTATGTCCTGATTTTGTGGCCGAGCTGCGTTCGGAGGCGGATCATCTCGAAGAGCTTCATGCCAAAATGCAAGAATACATCGACAACGGCGCGCGCCTGGGCTGGCTGATTGATCCAATAGACAAACGCGCGTACATCTACCGCCCGGATCAGTCCGTGGAGATGCTCGATCATCCTTCCTCGCTCAGCGGCGATCCGGTGTTGCCGGGCTTTGTCTTATGTGTCCAGGAGTTATGGTAGCATTCACACCTGCTAGAGCCCTATCTTTGTGGCGTCCTCGTCCGCAGGCCGCTTACTGAGCCAGTCAAGCACGACACGATTAAACGCTTCAGGTTTTTCCATGTTCATCAGGCTGCCGGTGTTGGGGAGAACGATTTGTCTGGCGTCGTGAATGCCGCGTTGGAGGAATTCCATAACGAGACGCAGGTCAGGATCGACCGTCGTGCCGGCAAGGATCAAGGTTGGCGTGCGGATCGCTGGGACGAGCTGCATCGTCGGGGGATCAAGCCTGAGTAGGAGTTGACTAAAATCAACACCGTAGACAGCAAAATTGTCCGAGAGCATGGCTTCCAGGCGTTTGCGTGCGGCGGCGTTTTCGCTTAAACGCCGCCCCAGTGCTGGGGTGCTCATATAGAGGTCGATCAACCGTGACTTTTCGCCTGCCTGCGCCAGCGCATGCCACGCCTGCATCCACAGGTGCGTCGGCGGAGAGTAGTGAAACCCGTAGACAAGCGGCGTTACGACAATGATGCGGTCCACCATTTCCGGATGGTCCAATGCAAAATCGAGCGCCACGCCGCCGCCGGCGAGAACGCCAAGCAACGCGGCTTTTTCAACGTGGAGAAATTGCAAGAGCTGATACAGATCGTCAACATGCGAAAACGGTTGCTGCGGGAGTTCAGACTTGCCCCAGCCGCGGAAATCGTAGCGAATCACTTTGTAGTCTTTGGAGAAAGCCGCGACCTGATCATTCCACATACGGCGGTCTAGAATGCCGTCGTTCAGCAACACCAGCGTCGGACCTTCGCCTTGTATCTCGTAGGAGATCTTTGCGCCGTTCACGGCGGCAATGTTGGAGATAACGGCTGCATGGCCGGAGAAGGGAACGACGAAGCAAGGAGTGAAGAGCGCCAAAAAAACGGTTATACATCTATAAAACATGGCTGACGCCTCCTGTTTTCTCTCCTCCCCCTTGAGGGGCAATGGCGCGAAGTTAAGCGGTCTTGTCATTGCGAGCGCAGCGAAGCAATCTTTGTTTTCGTTGGAGACTGCTTCGTCGCCTGCGGCTCCTCGCAATGACCCTCGTTCCTTAACTTCCTGCCTTCCCCCTTGACGAGGGAGGATTAAGGTAGGGGTGACGAGTAGCAAGCATAGAATTACCCCTCCATCCTCACCTTCCCCCGCAAGGGGGAAGGAACCTGAGCTACTTCCCCATTGCCGACAGGTTTGTCGTTGTATAGGTCGAATCCGGAAAGCCTGACTCGTACTCAGTGAAGGTGCCGCGCGAATGCAGATCGAGATACGACGCCCGGTTCTGCCGCACATCCTCGCCTAAGCCCCAGAACGGATGCCGTGTGGTCATGTCCCGCCCTGGCGTGTAGGCCATCTTGTCCATCCAGATCAGCGTCTTCCAGTATTCTCCCGCGCGATCGTAGATCGTGCCCCAGTACCCCCAGTACGCGGTCTTATCAATGTAGATCACCCGTCTGCCGGCGGCGTAATAGGGATCTTTGGGGGCGCCTTCGATGACCCAACACCGACGTTTAGCCAATTTGAGGTTGGTCGGCGCCCAGGCCACCCCGGTCCAGCCCGGAGTCTCATAACCGTACTTTACCTGCTCCTCACTCGGCCACGTAATGCGCGCCACTTGCCCGGGCGGGATTTGCCCCCGGCCTTTGATCTGCGAGGGATCAAAGGCCAGTTTCTTGGGCATGGGATCACCAGGAATCATGGCCTTTTCTATGCCGCCGGGCGCGATCGGCACCAGCATGTCCTGCACGCCCACGAGCTTCCAGTTCTGATACTGGATCTTCCCCGACCAGCCGCCATAGCCGTCATCCCGCGCCATGATTGACCCGAACAGCCCCTCCGAACTGTTCGAAGCGGTTAAGCGGCGCACCCGCCGAATGGTCGGCACAAAGGCCCAGATGGACTGCCACTGCGTGGGATCGGTATGCCACCACTCTAAAGTGGATACTCCCACGACATCATACGGAGCGACCCCAAAGATCATATCCTTCAGGTAGCAGTCGTCCGGGTTGTCGATGGGACCGGAGTGCCGGCCAATATACCAGGTGACATAGGCTCCAGCATCCACGTTGCGGTCAAAGCCATTCGGCGTGATCCATTTGATGGACGTAAACCAATACACGTCATCGACCTGGAAACGTGCGACCTGATGGTTGTACATGACTTTATCGGCGGCCTGCGGGTCAGTCTCGTCCACCGCCGGGAAGGGAAAGCCGTACCAGTAATGCGGCCACTCTTTGGTGGCGGTTTCATAGAGGTAGCCTTGATCGGTGATGTAGTACTTGCCCGCGTTGGCTTCAGACCCCTCTTTGAACTTCTTACTGTACTGGAAGGCCTCGTCTTTGACTTCAATGATCTCGGCGGCGTACTTGCCGTCACAGAACTTCTCCATGACGTGTTCCGGCAGCATGCCTTTGGCTTCCTGGCAATTGGACTTGTCGAGCTTATCGCCAGGTTTAAGCTCGGCGAAGACGGAGATGGGGGCGACGGTGAGGGCGAGACTGAGAGCGGCTATTGCCGCCAGTCCTTGGCGAGGTCGATATTTGTGTTGCATGGGACTCCTCCTCGTTTCTATGTTTGAACCATTCCCCGTCCAGACACACAGTGTCCGGGCTACGGCATAGGGCCTCAGGACTTTTGCGTTACGTTGAACCATCGTTGTAAGTCCTTCGCTTTCGCTCATCCTGAGCGTAGGCGCGGAGCGCCGCAGTCGAAGGATGCTCAGGGTACACTCCGCGAAGCAACCCTTGCTTCCATGAGCTTGCTTCGTCGCTGGCGTTCCTCGCAATGACACTCCTCGCTCGCTCAACATCATGAGGCGGCGCGCGACAATCGTGCGCAGTGCCGGTAAGCAGGTGGAGGGCTGTTTCTGGTGACATACCGCATTCCCTTCACCCGCCACAACTCCGCAGTATAGGACATTATTCGTTAACCGTGCGTAGCGTTTACGTAGCTTTTATGAAGCATTGTAGCGTTGATTGTGTAGCATTGATGTGAAAATCCCCTCACGCCGCCAGTTTTCCCTCTTTTTCAAAGAGGAGGAGGGAAGATTTTCTTTTGTCTACATGTTTACTTCACGAGGCTTTTAGAGTATGGCAGGTGTGTAGCATTTGCGTAGCCTGAAGATGGGGAGCGGCCATGGGCGCCAACACAGAAATAATTTTTCCGCCGTTCTGTTTAGACCCGCACAACGAGCAACTGTGGCGGGAAGAACAACTCATCGCGCTACGGCCCAAGACCTTTGCCATCCTCCGCCATCTGGCCGAACATCCTGGACGCCTGGTGAGAAAAGATGAACTGGTGCGCGCCGTATGGGGCGACACGCAGGTCAGTGAGGAGGGCTTGCGGGATTATCTGCGTGAGATTCGTCAAGCGTTGGGCGATGACGCCGCCGCGCCGCGGTTTATCGAGACGGTGCGGGGCAGGGGGTATCGGTTCCTCCCCACCATTTCCACCCAGCCAGCTCCAGGCTCCCGGTTTCAGGTTCCAAAAGTGCAGGGAAGAGAGACAGGGCCCCGACTTGGAACTTTGAACTTGGAATGTGGAACTCCTCTGATTGGTCGTGAATCCGAACTGGCGCAACTTGAGGGCTGGCTAGGGAAAGCGGTGAGCGGCGAACGTCAAATTGTCTTTGTCACGGGCGAGCCGGGGATTGGCAAGACCGCGCTGGTCGAAGCTTTTCTCGCTCATGTAGGGGAGCAGGGCCCTACGCCCAGGGAGGGAGTGGGGTGGGTGGGGCGCGGCCAATGTATTGAAACGCACGGAGCTGGTGAAGCGTTTCTGCCAATTCTGGAGGCGCTAGGACGGAGAGCACAAGGACCTGGAGGGCCGATATTGATTGCAACGTTACGCCAACATGCGCCGATGTGGTTGGTGCAGCTACCGGCGTTCGTTGAAGCGGAAGAATTAGCAACGCTCCAGAGGAAAGTGCAGGGAGCGTCGCGGGGGCGCATGTTGCGCGAATTAGCCGAGGCGCTAGAGGTGCTCACTGTTAAACAATTCTTGATTCTGGTGCTGGAAGACTTGCACTGGAGCGATGTCTCCACCCTCGATTTGCTTGCCTTTCTGGCGCGGCGCAAAGAGCCAGCACGATTGCTCGTGATCGGCACGTATCGTCCGGTGGAGATGCTCAGCGAGAGGCATCCCCTCAAGGGCGTCGTGCAGGAGTTGTATGCGCACGGGTTAGCGGCGGAATTGTCCCTGGGACTACTGAGCGACGTCGATATTGAGGCATATCTGGAGAAACGATTGGACGTAGGGGCGCGGCGCGCCGCGCCCCTCCCGGCTTTGGCGCGTACCCTGCACCACCGCACCGGCGGCAACCCCTTGTTTCTGGTCTCTCTCGTCCACGAGCTCATAGAACGCGGCGTGCTTGTACAAGCCGATGCAGGGTGGGAGTTCAAGGAAGAAGCCGCTGTCATCGCCAACTCTGTGCCCGGTAGTATTCGCTACCTTGTCGCGCGGCAGAGCGAGCGCTTATCTGCCGAAGCGCGGCGCACCCTGGAAGCAGCCAGTGTGGCAGGGGTGGAATTCTCGGCCGCCGCCGTGGCCGCCGCGTTAGCAACCGACACAGCAACGGTCGAACGCCAGTGTGAACAGCTTGCTGAGCGACAGCAGTTTCTTCGACGGCTGGGCGTGGAAGAATGGCCCGACGGCACACTGGCCGCACGCTACGGTTTTCTGCACGCGCTGTATCAGCAATTGTGGCATGAACGAGTCACACCGACCCAACTCCAACACGATCACTTGCAAATTGGACAACGGAAAGAGCGCGCGTATGGAGAGCGGGTGCGAGAGATTGCGGCTGAATTGGCACTGCATTTTGAACAAGCTCGCGATTATTCGCGAGCCGTCTACTACCTGCACCAAGCAAGCAAGACTGCCCTGCGCCGCTTGGCGAATCAAGAAGCAATTCACTTAATAACGAAAGGATTATCGTTGCTGCAGCTCCTGCCCAAGACGCTCGAGCGTAATCAACAAGAGCTCTCTCTGCAATTCACCTTGGGGGCTCCACTGATGGTCATCAAAGGTTATACAGCTCCGGAACTGGAAACAGTCCTGACTCGGATACAAGAGCTCAGCCAGCAGGTCCAGGACACCCGGCAGCTTTTCCAGATCGTATACATACTAGCAATATTTTATGTCGGACGGGCGGCCTTCCACACCGCCCGTGAACTTGTCGTGCAGCTCTTCACCCTGGCCCAACGCACCCACGATGCGCTAACCCACCTGCGGAGCCGCTTTGCCATGTCCTCGACGTTATTATTCCGAGGAGAATTCGTCGAGGCCCGAGCGCACGCCGAGCAGGGCTTCAGGCTCTATGAACGCTGCCGAGGCGATCGGTCGATGTGGGAGGTGCATCACAATGGCCTCGGCTGCCTAAACTGTCTGGCGTGGAGCCTCTGGATGTTAGGTTATCCGGACCAAGCGCTCAGCAGGACGCAGGAAGCACTCACCACGGCTCAAACGCAGGCGCTTCCTTCCACCCTCGCGGAGACGGTGAGCTATGCGGCTTGGCTCGCGCACATACACCGGGACTGGCAGACGGCGGAGGATCACGCCGCCGCACTACTAACCTTATGTACCACGCACGGGTTTTCGCTTTTGCAGACGGAAGCAGCAATCATACAGGGATGGGCGTGGGCGGAACAAGGCCGAGAAGAAGGGTTTGCGCAGATACGCCGGGGCCTGGCGGATTATTGCGCTAAGAGAGCCGAGATAATGCTGCCGCGCAGTCTAGCGTTGTTGGCGACGGTGTATGAAAAACGAGGCCGAGCAGAGGAAGGATTGAAGCTGGTGGTCGAAGCCCTGGTAAGGGTTGACAAGACTGAAGGACGTTTGGGTGAGGCAGAACTGTATCGGCTGAAAGGGGAACTCACACTGCAGTCGAAAGTCGAAAGTGAAAAGGGGAAAGAAGAAAGTCAAAAATCAAATGGCAAAAGTCAAAGGGCGAAAATCCCCAGCCCCCGGCGCCTAACACCTGGCGCCCAAACTGAGGCGGCAGCCGAAGCCGAGGGGTGTTTCCTGAAGGCTATTGAGATTGCGAAGACGCAACAAGCCAAAATGTGGGAGCTGCGCGCCACGGTGAGCCTGGCGCGGCTGTGGCAGCGCCAGGGGAAGCGAGAAAAGGCCTGGCAGATATTGGCGGACATCTACGATTGGTTCACCGAAGGATTTGACACCGTGGACCTGAAAGAGGCGAGGGCGCTGCTGGAAGAGCTGAGTGAGCAGGATCATGGGCGGTTGACTCTTTAGGAAATTCAATTGGGAAAGAAGACAGGTCGATGGCGCTATGTATCGCCATGATAATCGGCCGCATCTACAGTGGCAGGGCGTGGCCTCCTTTCCCAAACCCTTTCATGCCGAGAGGCGACTGCATGGTGCAGCGAGCACGCTGGCGGATGATCAGAGCTTGCGGTTCGCCAATTTCTCACGTTTGCCGCTCGTAAGATTCTTGCTGGCGCCTAGGGAAAACTAGGCAAAACGGTGCCGCAAATCCTTCACGTTCCTGGCTCTTCTGTTTACGGAGAGATCCACGCAGCCAACGCGGCGCGCCTCAGCTCAGGAGGCAAAAGAGCAACGGGTATTGTATCGTGCGGTTGGCCGTAGAAGGGGAGCAATCCAGACGCTATGCTACTCCCCTGGGAAAACTGTCCGAGGAGGAAGGCATGAATGTGTTAGAAGAGGGAACCACGCTGACCCTCGATTTTCATAAACTGCGCAAGATCGGCGAGGCTGGCCAGGCCGTCGTGCCGGTAGTGTTGCAGCACGCGACGACAAAGGAGGTCTTGTTTGTGGGATACGCTAATGAGCGTGCGCTGCAAGAGACCCTGAAAACCCGGCGCGCTGTGCTATGGTCCACTTCGCGCAACGAACTCTGGCGCAAAGGCGAGACCTCAGGTGATGTGCTAGACCTTGTGGAAGTGCGGGTGAACTGCGAACAAAACGCATTGCTCTATATCGTGCAGCCGCGCAAGGGCGGGGTCTGTCATACCAGAGACGCCTCTGGCAAGACGCGGGAGTCCTGTTATTACCGGCGGCTGACCGAGACAGGCGCTCAATTGGTGTTTGTATAATTGGAGAATAACGCAGGAGGATGCTACTATGAGCCGCCCATTCCCAGCCGATCCGTTTTTACAAGGCAATTATGCCCCGTGGCCAATGGAAGGGGAAATCCATGACCTGGTGGTCGAAGGAGAAATTCCCCGCGAGCTTAACGGCACGCTCTATCGGAATGGACCGAATCCCCAATTTGCACCGCGTGGTAAATATCACTGGTTCGATGGCGATGGGATGATTCACGCTTTTACGCTCAGCGAGGGCAAGGCGCACTACCGCAACCGTTGGGTGCGTACGCAGCGATTCCAGATGGAGCGTGAGGCCGGCGAGGCGCTGTGGGGCGGCCTGGCGGACTGGAACAATAACGACCCGCGCGTCGAAGGCATTTTTCCGAATGCGGCAAACACGAACATCATTTTTCATGGCGGCAAGTTACTGGCGCTCTGGGAAGCGGGTCCGCCGCACGAGCTCGACCCCCGCACGTTGGCGACGATCGGCCCGTATGATTTTCACGGGAAGCTGCTCGGCCCCATGACGGCGCATCCGAAGATCGATCCCGAGACCGGCGAGCTGCTGTTTTTCGGCTACAGCCCCCTTCCGCCGTACCTGCGCTATTATGTCGCCGACGCGCAAGGAAACGTCACTCGGAGCGAGGAAATCGACGCGCCCGTCCCGACGATGATGCATGATTTTCTCACTACTCGTGAATATATCATCTTCATGGTGTTCCCGGCCACCTTTCGTTTTGAGCATTTCACCTCCGGACAGCCGATCCGTTGGGAGCCGGAATTAGGGACGAAAATCGGCGTCATGCCCCGCGCCGGCGGCAGCGCTGATATCCGTTGGGTTGAGACCGACCCGTGTTATGTCTTTCATCCCATGAATGCGTACGTGGAGAACGGCAAAATCGTGGCGGACGTCTGCCGGTACGCGCGGCTGCCGCTGTTCGACGGGGCGGACACCGGAGAGTTGTCAGCGTCGGGAGCGCATTTAACCCGCTGGACGATCGATGTGACGAGCGGCGCGCTAAAAGCATCGCGGCTGGACGAGGAAACGTCGGAGTTCCCCCGCCTGGATGAGCGATACGCAGGGTTGCCGTACCGGTATGGATACGCCGCCGGGCGAACTGAGACGACAAGCACGGCGGGATTTTTTAACGCCCTCTTTCTCTACGATCACAAGACCGGACGAAGACGCGAGCACAGACCAGGCGCAACAGCCTTCACCGCCGAGCCGGTGTTCGTGCCGCGTTCCGCGCACGCGTCTGAGGGCGAAGGTTTCTTACTCGCCGTTATCTATCGCCAGGAGGAGAACCGAAGCGACTTGCTGATCCTTGACGCTGAAAACATTGAAGGCAAGCCGCTGGCGACGGTGAAACTTCCTCATCGCGTGCCGTATGGATTCCACGGCAATTGGGCCCAAGGGGTTTGTGACTGACTGTGGATACAATGCCATCATTGCCATCATTCTGCATTGCAACATTCCTTTTCCGCTCTCGTCCAACGAGGTAGTCGTAAGAAGATGACGGAAAGGAGTATGTATGCGGTCATTGTGTAAATTTTTTAGCATCAGCGTCCTGGTTATATTGCTCCTAACGGTCAGCGGGCGGGATAGCAACGCTCGCGCGCCGGGCGGCGCCGGGCCTGGAGCCTTCAGTGGAGAACTCCGCGGCGTGTATCAGGTGCAAGGGAAGGTGCTGTGCGTGAACTGTACAGTCCAGGAAGTGCAGCAAGCGTCGCCGCAGCACCTCTCTGATCTCTATACCTTGAAAAAAGGCAAACAGCAGGCCGTATTCCAGGTGACGGAAATCCGCAATTCGGCGAGCGGCCGGGAAAGTCTCTTAGGACGCTGGGAGGCGATTACCGGCTTAACCCGACGCTTGACGCTGCGAGCAGACGAGAGCGTCTGGCGCAAACTGACAGCGCCGGAGAACCAGCGCAGAGAAGTGCAATTAATCGGACTGCTGCAAAACACCGGCACGTTTGACGTGGCAGAGTTGACGTTTGTTGAATAATGACAGGGGTGAGGCCGCTCATCCCTCCCCCCCTTTTTTCTTCCGCCGTGCGCGAAAGCTCAACTTGATCGGCGTCCCTCTCAAGTCAAACGCCTCCCGCAGCTGATTTTCCAGGTAACGGACATACGCCGTCTGAATGCCTTCCGGGATGCTGGTAAAAATCGCGATCAGGGGCGGCCTGGTTGCGACCTGAGTAGCGTAAAACAGCTTTGGTTGTTTCCCTTTGTAACTCGGCGGCGGATGACGCCGGGTCCATGCCTGAAGACAGCGGTTCAATACCGTCGTCGGTATTTGCAAAGCGTGCGCGCGGGCCACTTGTTCAAGCGTCGGTAGGATCTTGTTTACATTAGCGCCAGTAAGCGCCGAGAGAAACACGACTGGAAGTGATTTCGTGACAGGAAAAAAATCATGTAACGTTTCCCGATAATGGCCTTGATGTCGTTTCTCTGGCGGGACCGCATCCCATTTGTTCACGATGAGAATGAGGGCGCGGCCGCGGTCCCAGGCGTACTGCGCCAGCCGCGAGTCTTGGTCCGTCATGCCTTCCACCCCGTCAATAACGAGCAGCCCAATTTCGGCTCGCTCAAGGGATTTAAGCGCAATCATCACGCTGGCCTGTTCAATGCGCTCATGAATGCGCGTGCGCCGCCTGGCGCCGGCGGTGTCGACCAGCAGAATTTTTTTTCCTTGCCACTCAATCGCACTGTCGATCGCGTCTCGCGTCGTGCCGGGGACACTGTCGACAATTGCACGCTCAAAGCCGACAAGACGATTCAACAAAGAAGATTTTCCGACATTGGGACGGCCCACGATCGCAACCCGCAGCGGCGCCGACTCCTCGGCGGCCGGCGGGCTTGCAGTTTCGTCTGCCTTGGGCGCGTCTGGGGGAAACGCCGCCAGCACCGCCTCCATGAGGTCGGCGACGCCGCGGCCATGCGCCGCCGAGAGAGGAAACAAGGTCTCAAGTCCAAGCGAGAAAAACTCCGACGCCGCGAGTTCTTGTTTATCACTATCAACTTTATTGACCGCGAACACGACCGGCTTCTTACTGCGGCGCAGCAAATCTACGGCTTCCGCATCGGCGGGGTTCAGTCCCTCTTTGCCATCAAACAAGAAAATCACCACATCGGCCTCTGCAATGGCCAGCCGCGTTTGTTCTTGGACATGGCCGACGACCCCTTCAGTTTGCGTAGGCTCGATGCCGCCAGTGTCAACGAGAACAAATGGGACGCCGTCCCACTTGGCCGGAGCAAAGTTACGGTCGCGCGTCACGCCCGGGGTATTATCGACGACCGCCTTGCGTTGGCGGATCAAACGATTAAATAATGTTGATTTTCCTGCATTGGGACGGCCGACAATCGCGACGACCGGGAGGCGACGGGGAGAGGTTGTGGAAAGAGGTTCACTTGCAATTTGCACCATAGCGTTTCCTAAGGGAATTTTTTCTCGTTCACTAAAGGCTCCCTCTCCCACAAGGGGAGAAGGATAGGGTGAAGAGGATATGAGGTCTTTATTGTAAGCCCTCGCCCTGGTTTTCTCTACTATAATGGTTCCCTTCACGCCTTTCCTCCCCCCAAAGCCCATGCTATCGTCCGCCGCACAATCTCGGGTGGGAAAGGAGAGGGAATAATGGCGAAAGCGATCGAGTCCTATACTGCAGTAGGAGTTTCACCCACCGTGCGCGGCGTGCTCAGGCGCGAGCAGATCATAAGCAATATCGATCACATTCATGAGGTCTGCGCTGCCGCGTGTTGGTTGTCCAGCCTTGATCTTCCGGTGCGGCTGATCGTGATTCCCGAGGGAGCGTTGCAAGGATTTACTGATGAAGTGTTTGATTGGGATCATCAGAAGTATGCGGATGAGATTGCTATTGATATCCCGGGACCAGAAACTGAGCAGCTTGGAAAAATTGCCCGGGAGTTTAAGTCATATTTAGTAGCGACGGCGAAAGCGCACGAGCCTGAATTCCCAGGGTTGTTCTTCAATGTAGTCTTTCTCCTTTCTCCCCAGGGAAAAGTCATACTCAAGCATCGGAAGAATTCTCCCTTGTTTCCGGTGGAGCATTCTGTGTGCCCACACGATGTCTGGGACAAATGGATCGAAATTCATGGCCGTTCGCTTGACGCCTTTTTTCCCGTAGCGGATACCGACATCGGAAAAATTGGCCTGTGCATGGCGAACGAAGGCTCATATCCCGAATTGCTTCGTGGGCTCGCCATGAATGGGGCCGAGGTGATTTGCCGACCAGCCTATCCGGAGCCGCATGTCGGCAACGGCGCGTGGGAAATTCAAAATCGTGCTCGCGCCCTGGATAATACCTGCTACATCGTGGCGCCGAACCTGGGCACATATTACTTATTGCCGGAATCTCCACTGCCAGTGGATACGTTTGGCGGCGGCTCCATGATCGTCGATTTCAAAGGCCGCATCGTATCGATGCATCAGTATGGCGCGGGCTCCTCGTATTGTGGCGGTGTGATCGATATCGAAGCGCTTCGAGAGTTCCGCGCCCGCTCGCCGCTCATGAATTGGATGAAAGATTTACGCATGGAAGTGCTGTCCCTCATCTATGAACAGCCGGTGTACCCCAAGAATCTCTGGCTCAAACGCACGCCGATGAAACATGCTGAGTACAAAACAGAAGTGCTGGAGCGACAGATCAGCGTAATGCAGGACCGGGGAATTTTTACGCCGCCAGCAAGACATGAGAGGAGGAGAGAAGCGACGATGGAGTCAAAGAAAGCAAGGAGAAAACAGGAAAGGAGGAAATAGCTGTCAGGCAAGGGAGACCGATTGTGAAGCCGTCTGGTTTAGTGGTCCGTCCCAGCAGTTTTGAGGAGTCAGCGCGAAGAGCCCTGCGCCATGCCCAGAATAGAGTCCGCGACGAGGCAATCTCGCCAACGTCAGCCCCCACAGAGATTGCTTCGCTTTGCTCGCAATGACAACTTCTCATTTTCAAGCGGACGGAGAACTGGAACTAAGAGCGCCTAACAAAGCAGCCGTCATTTTGAGCCGAAGGCGAAGAAGCCTGGATTAATCCGAGACCTTTTGCTTCGCTCAGGGTGACACGCAGCGGTTTCGTTAGAGCTTCTAAATCAAACCACGGAACATTCGTACACCGTCCGCCGTAACCCGTGAGGAGGGTCACGCCGAGCGCCGCAAAGACTCTGACCGTTGAGCCCCTTTGCGGCGCTCAGGGTGAGATGTGCGGGCGCCGCGATCTCGTGTGGTCTGATTTAGACGCGGCGTCGGTAGGGGCGAGGTCCTCTCGTCCCTATGCGCTTCATCAGGGATTCTCCTCGGAGAAAATAGTAACAGTATATGATTTTCTTATTCTAGCAGAGCCTGGACGTTCTGTGTTTGGACGCCAAAGCGCACACAGTGCGTCACGGACGGCAAGAATACGTCGATTTGTTTTCCTTTTATCTTTGCGCCAGTGTCTTCGGCGATCCGTTCGCCAAGCCCTTCAATGTATAGTCT
>DATLYA010000335.1:0-12398 GCA_035575235.1 Candidatus Methylomirabilota bacterium | reverse complement strand
GCGTCTTCAATGTAGCGTTCCCACAACCAGTCCGGCTCCATCATGTGAGCGTCGGTATCGACAATTTTGAATCCGTCACGCATGACTCGTTCCCCTCCAGTATATTGATTGGCTCATCATAGCCTAGTCTATTGGAATCGCCAGAGATCCTCGGCAGAGACTTACCCCAAAATTCTGCATAGCGGTTGCCTGACCGTCAACTACTCTCCTAAAAGCTTGACAAGGAGCCGCAAGGTTCGTATAGCGCTCGTTGTGTCTCACCTGCGTTGTCTTGAGCGAGAGAGATCGAAGCTTCTGGCCGCGCTTGTGAGGCGTAACTCGCAGCCCGCCCCACAGAGGAGGCCCATATGTTCAAAATTGGCAAGCTGTTCCATCTCACGCATGTTGTCGATGACCTTGACGCAGTTGACAGGTGGTACGATGACGTCTTTGCCGTGACTCGCTTCTATCATGGCTATGAAAAACTCGCCGGTCGCGACGCTTCCCTCGTTGCGATCGGGGACGTCATTATGGAGCCGATGACGCCGGCGCGCGTTGAGCCCTTGCGGAATCTTTCGGTAAAGAAATTCCACGACCGTTTTGGTCAGCATTTCCATTCCATCGCCTGGTACGTTGACGACGTCGAGGCGATTTCCGCCCGGCTCGACCAGGAGCGCCTGCGCCTCTACAATATCGTCGGCTCACAAGTAAAGCCTCCGCATAAAATGACGGCGATCTGGACGCATCCGAAGGAAACGTACGGCCAACTCGAATTCGCTCTGGTCAGCGACTTTACCAAAGATCCGCGATTTGAACCGGCATGGTCAAATGCGCCCTGGCGTGAGCATCCGCTGGGCATTGAGCGCGCCTCGCATATTGGCGTGGTCGTCAGAGACTTGCCGGCGGCAAAGCGGCTCTATTGTGATGTGCTAGGCGGCGCTCTGATTCATGAAGAGGAAACGCCGGGCCGCAAGCGGAGCGCTTTCGTGGCCGTCGGTGAAGACACGGTCGTCGAACTGATCCAGCCTTCCTCTTCGACCAGTCGTGAGGGCCGCGATCTGGAGAAGAACGGCGATGGCATTCACTCTTTGATCTTCAAGACGCACAACCTTGAGCGAGCGCGAGATTTTCTGCGGGCGAAAAACTTGCAACCCGAAGCAGAGGGAGCGGATTCTATTGTGCTTGGACCAGAGCAGGCGTTTGGTATGGTGATCGGCTTTACGCAGCGCACGCTTCCCAACGATCCACGGTAAAGACTGTGAGACAAAACCTTAGACGAACAAAATCGCAAAGGAGACAATCCTGTCATTGCGAGGAGCCGCAGGCGACGAAGCAATCTTTGTTTTCTGCAGAGGTTGCTTCGCTCCGTTCGCAATGACACTCTAACCTTCAGATTATTGGAGTTTTTGTCTCATAGGCTAAACCAGAGAGGGGTCCATGCTACAGCAAGCTATCGACTTTTGGGAGGAGAGCGACAACCTTTTCACTCTCCTCGACACTCTCAGTGAGCAGGAGTGGGAGCGCCCAACGCAGTTCAAGGGGTGGACGCCAAATGATGTGGTCGCTCATATACACTTCGGCAACTACGCCGCCGACCTGGCGTTGCAAGATAACGTCGCCTTTAGAAACCTGATGCGCGATATGGCGGCGGCTAGTAAACAAGGAATCGGGCGCCTGGCTCTCACTCACGCGTGGCTCCAAGGAAGAAAAGGCCGCACGCTCCTTCAGCTCTGGCGAGACTTCTATCGAGAGATGGCTAAACGTTTCGTCGTTGCCGACCCTAAGCAGCGCGTCCCCTGGTTTGGCCCTGATATGAGCGTGCTCTCTAGCATCACCGCGCGGCTCATGGAAACCTGGGCGCACGGGCAGGCTGTGTACGATCTGCTGGGCGCAGTGCGGCAGGATACCGATCGCATCAAGAATATCGCCATCCTCGGGATCAATACGTTTGGGTGGACTTTTACGAACCGGGGCTTAGCCGTGCCTGCGGACCGGCCGTATGTCCGACTAACCGCCCCATCCGGGGCCGTCTGGGAGTGGCATGCGCCGAATCAAGACAACTTTGTGGAGGGCAGCGCCGTTGAATTCTGTCAAGTAGTGACCCAGGTCCGCAACGTGGCGGATACCGCCCTCCGCGTCGTTGGACCAACAGCCACACATTGGATGTCGATCGCTCAATGTTTCGCCGGCCCGCCTGAAGATCAGCCGGCCCCAGGCGCCCGATTTCGCCAGGTTCGCGCCTGACGAGGCTCTATTCATAAGACTATACAAGAAGGAGGGAACAGCACTATGCCGCTATTCACCCGTGGAGATGTCAAACTGTACTATGAAGAACACGGAAAGGGCTTTCCGTTGTTGTTGATCGCGCCGGGCGGGATGCGCTCATCCATATCGTTCTGGGACAAAGCACCGTGGAATCCTATTCCACAGCTCTCCCCGCATTATCGCGTCATTGCCATGGATCAGCGGAATGCGGGACAATCGAGCGCGCCCATTCGCGCCACCGATAGCTGGCAGGCGTACACGGATGATCAACTCGCATTAATGGATCATCTCGGGATTCAGCGTTTCCATGTGGCGGGCATGTGTATTGGCGGGTCGTATTGCATGGGACTCATCCAGACCGCCCCACAACGTGTTGCCTCTGCAGTCTTGTTTCAACCCATTGGTCTGCTCGACAACCGCCAAGCATTTTTGGACATGTTCGACGGTTGGGCCAAGGAACAGCAGGCTGCGCACCCGGAAGCGAACGCCACGACCTGGGAAAGTTTCAAACAAAATATGTACGGCGGTGATTTTCTCTTTAATGTATCGCGCGAATTTGTCGCGCGCTGCTCTACGCCGTTGTTGGTGTTGATGGGCAACGATCTCTATCACCCGGAAGCAACCTCACGGGAAATCGTCAAGCTGGCGCCAAACGCTACGCTGATAGAACGCTGGAAAGAGCCGGAGCATCATGCTGCGGCGAAGGCGGCGGTCGAGCGGTTTCTGGCGCAACACACGCCGCGTTAAACGAGACTTCATGAGCTTGGCGCACTAGCCTTGTCACTCTGAGCACAGCGAAGGGTCTCGCGTCCAGATTCTTTGCTCCGCTCAGAATGACAACCCTGGAAGGCCACATCGTCAAGATAAGGAGGACAAAGCAATGAAAGCGATGCGTGCACACCAATTTGGCGGCCCCGAACAGTTGCGGCTTGAGGAAGCCCCCGATCCGCAAGCGCAAGCGGGACAAGTGCAGATCCGCGTACGAGCCGCTGGCATTAATCCGGCTGATTTAGTGCGATTATCTGGCCGCCTCGGGACGTTGCCGCTTCCTTATATTCCCGGAACAGATGTGTGTGGAGAAGTGGAAAGTGTGGGCGCAGGCGTCAGCCATGTCAAGAAAGGCGATCGCGTGTTCGGGCGCGCGCTCACTGGCGGCTACGCCGAGAAGACCTGCCTGGCGGCGAGTGAAGCGATCCCGCTGCCATCAGCGTTGTCGTTCGCGGAAGGCGCCGCTATTCCCATTCCGTTCTATACAGCGTATCGGGCGTTACATCATAAAGCAGCCGTGAAAGCGGGCGAGACCGTGCTCGTCTCTGCCGGCGGTGGAGGAGTCGGCGTCGCAGCGATCCAGCTCGCGAAACTGGCGGGCGCACGTGTGTTCACCACCGTAGGCTCGGCGGAGAAGGCGGCGCGGACACGAGAACTCGGAGCGGATGTCGCCATCAACTATAAAGAGCAGGACTTTGCCGCGGAAGTGCAAAAGCTCACCGATGGCAAGGGTGTGGATGTGATCATCGAGAATGTCGCAAGCGACAACTTAGCGAAAGACTTCACCATCATCGCGCGCAACGGGCGGATCATCGTCATCGGCACGGGGACGGGCAAAGGACCTGAGGCCCAGTTCGCGGTCATGCACGCGCTCATGAAGGATGTGAACCTGCTTGGCATGAGTCTGGTCAATGCTGGTCCGGTAATTCCCGAGATGGCGGCGGCTCTCAGCGACCTGTTTGCAGCAGGTAAGCTCAAGGCTATCGTGAGCAAGACATATCCACTCGCGGCCGCGCCGCAGGCGTTAGGCGATCTGGTGGCGGGACGCGTCTTTGGCAAACTCGTTCTCACGCCATAAATGATCCACAGCGCCAGGAGTACGGTCTATGCGAGGAGGAAACAATGGCTGTTGTTGAGTACGATAAACAAGAGCATATCGCCATCATCACGATGAACCGGCCTGAACGCCGCAATGCCATGAGCCGGGATTTCCTGCTTGGTCTGGCGGAGAGTTGGCAACGATTTGCTGCCGATAATGACGCCCGCATCGCGATCCTGATCGGAACCGGCAATTCGTTTTGCGCCGGGATGGACATTAAAGAACGACTCACAAGTGGTGAGAAAGGACTAGGCTTGCCTGAACTTCCCATCCGCGATCCCTTCTGGTTTGAAGAGCTGGAAAAACCCACCATTGCCGCAGTGAATGGCTATGCGCTCGGAGGCGGGTTCTTCCTCGCGTCCCGCGCGGATTTTCGCCTTGCCGTTCCGTCGGCGCTCTTTGAGATCACTGAGGTCGTGCACGGGACCGTAGCCGGCTACGAGGCGCTTCTCACCCGAGAAAATCTGCCCTACGCCATTGCAGCCGAACTGGCTGCTGGTGGAAGACTGACGGCGGAGCGATTGTATCAGGTCGGGTTTATCAATCGTTTAGCAGCACCAGAGCGGTTGCTCGAGACGGCTCTTGCGTTTGCGACAGAGATTCTGCGGCGACCGCCGCTCGCAGTTGATGCCAACCTCCGTCTGCTGCGATCGCTTAGTCGGTCAGCTCTGCCAGAGCATGTGGTCGAGCGCGCACGGCGCTACACCCGCGAACTTCAGCAGTCAGAAGATCTCCAGGAATCGCTCCGCGCGTTCCTTGAGCACCGTCCGCCTGTGTACCGTGGGCGCTAATGGGGTTCCTTATCCTAGTTGAGAATACCACCTGAAGAGAATCTCCGTAGGGGCCACGGACTATTGATTATGGTCAGGTGCGCTGCGATAGACACGCCCCGCTCCACATACGCCGCTTCTCCCTCATGCGTGCTCCCAGCCTGCACGCTTGTACGCGGCCCCACACGGAGGAAGGAGACCAAAGGACTAACTCCTGTACATAACTGCGGGCGCGAAGATCCTGGCGACCCTACCTAAACAGAATCCAGGAGTGCACCCGCTCCGCGGCTTCCACCTCATCGTCCCGCTTCTTCCACTCCCCTACTCCACTGGCTCCCCTTCCCATCCTGGAGAAGAGAGCAAACGGTGCGCCAACTCAGATGAACAGCCGGCGCAACCTGTTGGCGAGGCGTCCTTCTCGCCCAGTGATACGGTAAGGGGCTTATATTGATAGAGAAATTACTATGTCGCCTTTCGGCGCCGCTTGGTTGCCAACTCTCATCACGGCGCTCGACAAGAGCCGGTAGATGTCATGGAATCGACATTCCGTCTCAGATTCGACAGGCATCCGCCATGTGTTTTCTTCCTGTCATCGCTCTATGAACGGCTTAGAAAGACCGTGAGGGTTGAGCTCGCGCGGTGGTCGCAGTAATAAAGAAGAAGCAATGAAACTCTCGTACACCGCGCTCAAGACATTCCAGCAATGTCATTTTCGCTATCATCTGCGCTACAATCGCGGTCTGCCTATCCGCCCGCGTCCGGCAGCACAATCCTCTAAGGCGCTCCATGGCGCTTTACATCTTTTCCACCGTTGACTCAAGCAGCAGCACGACCACGATGCGGCTTTATTTCCCGCCGCGCCACATTCCTTGGAAACCCTCTTATCCTATCTCAAAGGGTACTTTGACAATCCGACCCGTCCGTTGACAGAGCAACAATATCAAGAGGCCAGAGCGCTTCTGACCAAATATTGGGAAATCCATCGCGGCCAGTTTCCTGTGCCGTATGTGTTGGAAGAAAAATTTGTCGTTCACGTTGGTCCCTTCCTTCTGCACGGTCGCATCGACCGTGTGGACGACACGCCAGAAGGCTTTGAAATTGTCGATTATAAACTGTCCCAGCGCAGTCTGGTCCTACCCGATCCATTACAATTAGACGTCTACCAACTGGGATTTCATGCAGCGACTGGAGAAGCGGCGAAGAAACTTTCCTTCTACTACTTGCGCACGGGACAGAAGGAGACCATGGAAGCTGATGCGCCTGCAGCAGCCCAGGCCCGTGTTCGCGCCCTGTGTCGGGACATTAGTCGCGAGCAAACCTTTCAACCTCAAGAAGGGACGTGGTGCGCGAACTGCGATTTTCGCGAATTCTGTCCAGCGCAGAGCAAGACGCCGAAGCCGCTGCCCTCTCGAGGGCGCGCCTCTCAGCTCGGTTTCGAGTTCTGATGTTATCTCCAAGCCACAATGTCCTGCGATCTGTTCCCGGTCGTGCTTGACTTCAGCGGTTCAGGCTGCCACAAGATCAACGTACTGTAATGGCGTTTCGCATTGATGAGAGACGCTAAGGAAAGGAGCGTGGCATGAAAGCAGAGAGCATCGAGTATAAAGACGGCAATGTCACCCTGCGCGGGTTCTTGGCGTACGACGAGCAAACGTCTTTCAAGCGGCCGGGCATTCTGGTGATGCCCGAAGCCTTCGGCTTGGGCGCCCACGCAAAGCAGCGTGCGGAGCGACTGGCGGCGCTCGGATACATTGCGTTGGCGGGCGACCCCTATGGCGACGGGATAGAGACTACAGATCTCCAGGAGGCGATCAAGCTGGCCACCGCCCTGCGGGAGGACCCGACGAAATTTCGTCAACGCGCGCGCGTTGCGCTCGATAAACTCGCCTCGCTGCCGCAAGTTGATGCGGACCACCTGGCCGCTATTGGTTATTGTATGGGCGGCACCTTCGCCTTAGAACTGGCGCGCGATGGCGCTCCGCTCAAGGGGGTAGTCTCCTTTCATGGCGGGCTGGAAACCCAACGTCCGGCGACGGCCGGGCAGATCAAGGCGAAAATTCTTGTGTGCCACGGAGCTGACGACCCGTTCGTTCCGCCAGCCCAAGTCAACGCCTTTGCCGAGGAGATGACGAAGGCCGGGGCGGATTGGCAACTCATCATGTATGGCGGCACCGTGCACAGCTTCACTAACCCGAACGCCGACAGCGTAGGCACGCCAGGACTGGCATACAATAAACGCACGGATGAGCGGTCGTGGAAAGCGATGCGCATGTTCTTTGATGAGATATTCGCTGCGGCGTGATCCTGCGGCGTGATCCAGAGTCACGGCGCCACGTCTTCTTAGTGGGGACGCAGAACAATTTCCTGGTTCTTGTCCACTAGTTGGAGGGGCGCTACATGCATCGTCCCTCCGTGTCCTGGCGGTCTCTGTGCGAGCGTGCGCCGCTACCACATCACCACGCCGCCGTCGATATTGATCGATTGGCCGGTAATATAGGAAGCGTCGGGCGTACACAGATACGCAATGAATTTGCCGATCTCTTCATCCGTGCCAGGGCGGTTCAAGGGCACCATTTGTTTGATCACCGTCTTCCAGGTGTCCTCACGCCCGAGATCATCCATGCGCGAGGTGTCGATAATCCCGGGACAGACGGCGTTCACGCGGATGTTATGCGGCGCCACTTCCATCGCTAAGGCTTGCGTAAACCCTTGAATGCCGAAGTTCGAGGTGCAATAAGCAACCGCGTTTTGCATGCCGCGTTTTCCGGCGATCGATGAAATGTTGATAATCGCGCCGCCCTGCCCTTGTTTGATCATGGTAGGAATGACGGCTTTACTCATGAAGAAACTGCCTGTGAGTTTGATCTCTAGCACTTTCCGCCACAGCTCCTCGGACAGTTCGACGAGCGGCACCCGGTCGGGTCCACGGGCGAAGGCAGAGTTATTGATGAGAAAATCGATCCGCCCAAATTCCTTGAGCGTCGCCTCTACCGTGCGCGCGACATCGGCGCGCTGCACCACGTCGGCGACCACCGGCAGACAGCGGCGTCCCACCTCCCGCACTTGCTGCGCCGTGCTTTCGATATCACGCCAGCCAACAGCTTTCTCATCGGGGGGATACTTGGCGGGATCACGACCCGTGCCAGTAACGACCACATCGGCGCCGAGTTGCGCCAGCGCCACAGCGGCCGCGCGGCCAATGCCGCGTAACCGTCCCGCGCCCGTTACAATTGCGACTTTTCCGTCTAAAACGCCCATGATTGACCTCAGTTCTGCGTTTTCCCTCATCCTGTCCCTCTTCCTCCAGGAAAGGGAATCGGTAGCGCTCAAGGCTGTGGACTACGCGCCTAACTCTTCGGCGAACAATTTCTTCACCCGCTCCCAGGCGTCGTCGGCTGATTTTTTATCGTAGCTCCCACGTTGATCGCAGAAAAAGCCGTGGTCAGCGCCAGGATACACAACGATCTCATGACGGATCTGATGCTTCTGTAACTCGGCGCGGATCTTTTCGATGTCCGACATCGGAATCAACGGATCTTTCTCGCCGAAGAGGCAAAGAATTTTGCCTTGAATCTTGCTTGTGCGGCCAACAGTCGACGCTTGGCCGCCAAGTCCCTGCTCCTTCGCAATGCCGCCGCCATAGAAACTGGCCGCAGCTTTCACATCGGTCTCACAGGCAGTCAAATACGTGACATGACCGCCAATACAGAAACCCATGGCGCCAAGCTTATCGCTCCTCACATAGTTTTGTCGCTTCAAAAATGACAACGCCGCCCGCGCATCCGCGACAACCTCATCCGCTTTCAGCGCGTTCAGCAACTTAAGCCCTTCGGTAAATCCAGTTTGATCATAGCCATATTCGACCCCCGGCGCGGTGCGATGGAAATAGTCCGGCGCCAGGGCGACATACCCCTCACGCGCAACTCGCTCAGTCACCTCGCGGATATGCGAGTTGATGCCAAAAATCTCCATGAAAACCAACACGCCTGGACGCGGCGCACCATCCGTAGGCCGCGCCAGATAGCCGCCCATGGTCTTCCCTTCGACACTAATGTGAACACGTTCCGTCTTGATCTCCATACATAGTCCTCCTTACACAGATGGCAGTCTGGCCTAGGAGACGCCAACCATCCCCTTCGCCAGACAGGCCCCTTTTTCACACACCCGTTCACACTCTGTCAAGGCAGTGCCGTCTGTGCTAGATGAGGAGCGAGTTTGTATTTCCACGTCTAAAAGGAGGCGGCTATGCCATACATCAATCGCGGCGGAGTGAGCACTTACTACGAGACCTATGGCAAAGGGTTCCCGATCGTCTTTTTGCATCCCTTCTCGACGAACGGGTACATCTGGACCTTCCAAACCTTTTCCTTCGCCCGCACGAACCAATGTGTTGTGATCGACGAGCGTGGGCACGGGCGATCAGATAAACCTCAGCAGGGTTACGCCATTAAAGAAATTGCGGCGGATGTCGTGGCTGTGCTTGACGCCTTGAAAATCAACACGGCGGTGCTTGTGGGCAATTCCATTGGCGGCATGATCGCCATGCAACTCAACCTCGACGCGCCTGACCGCGTGGCTGGCAATGTCATTCTCAGCAGCGGAACGAACCTAGGCGCCGGGATGCCGCCAGAGGCTGCACAGGCATTTCAAAAAGACCTCGTCGGAGCCTTCAGCGGACTTGTCGATAATGCTATTGCCGCGCGCACCAAACGAGAGCGGCCTGAGGTGGTCGATATGATAAAGTCAGTGTTCCTGGTGGAGGAGAACTTCCCCCATTATGTCTTCTTCGCCTCTGCGAGTGATCCCGCAGGGGTGTTTAATTGGAACATTTCTGATCGGTTGAAGGACATTAAAAAGCCAACGCTCGTGCTCGCCGGAGAAGAGGATCAGGCTACGCCTGTCGCCGCGAACAAGTTTTTAGCGGATAATATTCCCGGGGCGCAGCTCAAGGTTTTCAAAGACGTCGGGCACTTCTTTCAAATCGAACGACCGCATGAGTTCAACGCTGAGCTGCAACAGTTCTTGAAACAAGTGACTGCCTGAAGTCATCTAGATCTAGCGCTCAACGTTTAGGTGCTTGGGACTAGGGGCTAGGGGCTAGGGGGAATCAAGGACGATGGCCCCCCCCCCCATTACCTGGCATAAGGTTGAGAGGTCATTGCGAGCGGAGCGAAGCAATCTTTGCTCACCCCCAGGGATTGCTTCGTCGCGTACCGCCCCTCGCAATGACAATTCCATCTCTGTTGTCCCTTTGTTTGTCTAAAGTCTTGTCTCACAGTCCTCATAAGCCCTTTACTTCGCTCCCCTTTGTTTTCCCTTCACCTACTCCTCTGTTCTTCAATTCTCCGCCTCCTGTCTTCCTCTGTCTCTATCTCCCTTTGCCTTGCGCATTCTAGTCTTTCCTCTTTCCCTCGTTTATGGTTTGAACGACGCCGAGTGGCGGAGGATTTGCATGCGTGAAACATCGTTGGCGACCATGATCCTGGAACGAGTAGAGCAGTACGAAACAAAACGGGTGTTCATGCATAAGCATGAAAAGCAATGGAAAGATCTTTCGTGGCGCGTCTTCGGTGAACGCATTATCCACGCAGCCAAAGGCCTTGCCTCGTTAGGATTTCGTTCTGGCGACCGCCTGGCGATTTTGGCGGAAAATCGCCTGGAGTGGCCAATTATCGATCTTGCCTGCCTGTATCTCGGCGGGGTCGATGTGCCCCTCTATCTCACCAGCACTCCCAAAGACACAACCTATATTCTTAAAGATGCGGGGGTAACGTTCGTTGCTGTTTCTGGTCGCGAACAGCTCGCTAAGGTGTTGAAAATCGCTGGAGACCTTCCGGCATTAACCCATTTAATTCTTCTCGATAACGGACCGAAAGACGCCACACGGCTGGGACAACTGCCGGCGGTGGGTATTTATGGCTTGTATGCCCGAGGAGAGCAGCAGAGCGGCTCTTCACAGCCAATAGCCGCTCCTGGTCTGGCCACTATTATTTATACCTCTGGCACAACCGGAACGCCGAAGGGAGTTATGCTGACGCACGAAAACATACTTGCCAACACCCAGGACGCTACTGCTATCCTTCCCCTCACTGAGAATGACGTCAGTATATCGTTTCTGCCGCTCTCGCACGGCTTCGAACGCACCGCCGGACTGTATACACTACTCCGCGCCGGCGCCAGCATTGCGTATGGTGGAGGCACAGTAACTCTGACGAAGGATCTTAGCGAGGTCAAACCCACCGTCTTGTGCTGTGTGCCGCGCGTGTTGGAGCTGGTCTATCGTCGGATGTCGAGCGAACGAGAGAACGCTGGGCTCGTAAAACGCAAAGTGCTGGATTGGGCGCTTGAAGTGGGGAAAAAAACAGGGACGTACCGCGCTGAGCATCAACCCCTTCCTATTGGCGTACGCGTGCAGCAACGTCTTGCTGATCGTCTTGTCTTTAAGCGATTGCGCGCCGTACTCGGCGGCCGCATCCGGTTTTTGGTTTCCGGAGGCGCGCCGCTCAACGCGGAGATCGCTCGTTTCTTCTATGGCGCAGGAATCGCCGTCTATGAGGGGTACGGCTTGACCGAGGCCGGGCCTATCGTCTCTTGTAATCTGCCTGGCCGCACGCGCCTGGGCTCTGTCGGCCCAGCTTTACCGCAAGTGCAGGTCAAGATTGCCGAAGATGGGGAAATCTGCGTGCGCGGTCCCAATGTGATGCAAGGATACTACAACCGCCCTGCGGACACAGCACAGGTCATTGACGCCGAAGGATGGTTGCACACCGGCGACGTGGGCGAGGTTGACGCTGAAGGGTTTATTACGATCACAGACAGAAAAAAGGATCTCATCATTACTTCGGAAGGAGAAAACATTGCCCCGCAACATATCGAAGGACTGCTCAAACAAGATCCGCTCATCGAAGAGGCGTGTCTGATCGGGGATCAACGTCCTTATCTTACAGTCCTCCTCGTGCCGAACCGTCCATTACTTGAAGCGTTGGCGCGTAAACACGGCCTCTCAGATGGCTGGCCGGCGCTGTTAGAACGCAGCGAGTTCCGCACTCTCTTTCGTCGGCGTCTTGATGAAGTGAATCGCTCGTTGCCGCTCTATTCCCGCATCCGCAACTTTGCGCTGCTCGCGGAGCCATTTTCGCAAGAGCGCGAGGAGCTGACCCCGACACTGAAGGTGAAACGGCGGGTTGTCATGGAAACCCGTCGCGCTCAGATCGATGCGATGTATCGCTCAGGCAACACGCCGCGAGACGCGTCCCAGTTCAACTAGCCAAGCGCAGGAGGTCGGTATGCACGCAGAAATGTACGCCCCCACCCTCGCTCACCCGCTTGTCAATCAGATTGAAACGGTGGACAACCTCGACCTCATGCTGCAAGTGTTGCCGGAACCGGTGCGGGCGGCGCTCGTGCATGAAGCGGATCTGCAGAATCTGCTGGAGATTGTGCTTGACTTGGGCCGACCGCCGGAAGCGCGCTATGTGGCGAAAACTGTTTACTTGCTTGAGGCGCCGATTAGCCGG
>DATLYA010000334.1:0-2698 GCA_035575235.1 Candidatus Methylomirabilota bacterium | reverse complement strand
TGAGGGCAACGCGCAAACGTTTCGTATCTTGACCCGCCTGGAGCGGAAACATTCCGCCTATGAAGGGTTGAATCTGACGTACCAGACGCTGGATGGCGTGCTCAAATATAAAACCTGTATCGATGCGGCTGCGATTGCCGCCTCGCCAGGTAGACCGGTGAAAGGGTATTACAGCGACGATCAGGCTCTTGTCGACACTATCATTCGCGTGACCGGCACTGGCTATGAGCGCAGCATTGAGTGCCAGATTATGGATGTCGCTGACGACATTGCCTACTCGGTGCACGACCTGGAAGACAGCTTAAAAGCCGGTGTCATTTCGTTAGTGGACTTTCACCGCCCGCCGCACCCGCGCGTTGTCCACCTGGTGAATGAACACCTTGCGCCTCTGCGCCTGCAGGTCAGCGTCGCACAGGTGCAGGAGGAGCTGGAAATCATCGCCGAGCGACTTGAAGAGCTGGAGAGCACGGCTCACCGCGCGGCGCGGAAAATGTTGACACGCGATCTCATCCATGAATTCGCCAGCGCCGTCACCATCCAACCTGACGGCCGGATTGCGGTTGATTCGCCAACGCGCATCCGCATCGAGGTGCTGAAGGCCTTTGAGTCCTACAAAGTCATTCACAACCCGCGCGTCACGACGTTGGGCTATAAGGGGAAAGAAGTGCTCCGTCGCCTGTTCGCCGCGCTTGATCAGGGACGGGAGTCGATCGGACTTTTTCCTGAAGATCACGGAGAGGACTACGAGCGCGCGCTGCTTGATGGTGACGAGACCGCACGCAAACGCGTGATCTGTGATTTTCTTTCTGGCATGACTGATTCGTACGCTATGCGGTTTTACTGCCGTCTGTTCGTGCCAGGCGAGGGCAGCTTTTACGAAATGCTCTAACAAAGCACAGGCGAACCGGGGAATCGGCGCCAAAACCACTCCTGCTTGGGCTTCTCCGATTCTCCCCGTCTCCGTTTCTCCGGTTCCTGCCCTATCTAAGCGCCACCGCTGGATCTCGCAGCCGCGGTAAGTTGAACCACACTTCATCACACGCTTGCATTTCTTCGTCATCCAGCTTGAGATCTACTGCAGGCAGCGATTGTTGCAATTGTCCCGGCGACGTCGCTCCGACAATGGGCGAGGTAATATCCGGCTGCGTTAACACCCATGCAATCGCAACCTGGGTGAGCGATTTTCCTCGTGCGGTAAAGAACTCCTGCAAATGTTTGACCGCGCCGAACTGCTCTTCTTGCCAGTAGCGTTGCTTATAGATACGCCCTGCCCGTCCTTCGAGACCAAAACGCGTACTGGAGGGCGGCTCCGCGCCCATCGTGTATTTCCCAGTGAGAAATCCGCCTGCGAGTGGATTATAGGGGATCACGCCAACCCCGTAGCGGCGGCACAGCGGCAGCAACTCGTTTTCGATTTCGCGGAAGAGCAAGTTATAGCGCGGCTGCACGCAATCGAACCGAGCGAGCCCGAGTTTATCGCTTGTCCACAGCGCCGACGCCAACAACCAGGCCTGGAAATTCGAACAGCCGATGTAGCGCACTTTCCCTTGATGCACGAGATCATCAAGCGCCCGCAGCGTTTCATCAAGCGGCGTACTCGGATCCGGGGCGTGCACTTGATACAGGTCAATATAGTCAGTTTGCAAACGACGCAAGCTGCCTTCAATAGCAGCGCAGATATGTTTGCGCGACAACCCTTGATCATTCGGCTCGCGGCCCATAGCGCCCCAGCATTTGGTCGCCAGCACGATCTTCTCGCGCTTCCCTTTCAGCCATTTGCCGACAATCTCCTCTGTACGTCCGGCCGTGTCGAGCCCGCCGCCGACGGGATACACATCCGCCGTATCAAAAAAATTAACTCCATTATCCATAGCGACATCCATAATGGAAAAGCTCGTCGCCTCATCACATTGCCTGCCAAAGGTCATGGTCCCCAGGCAAATCTCTGATACCTTAAGCCCTGTGCGCCCCATACGTTTTGTTTTCATTGCGGTCCTCCTTTCCGTTGTCTGCTGTGTATGTAGAGCGCGCCCGCAGATCAAGCAAGATTCCCAACAAAAGAGAAAAAAGGAAAGCTGGGTTTTTTCCAGCCACTCGTGTATGATCGCCTCAACAATACGTCGCGAGTAAAGACTCTGGAGGGAGGCGTATGCAGAAGAAAACACAAACGTCGATGAACGTGGTGCCGCTTCGGCCCAGGACAAAAGGCGTCAGCGCTCCGCTCGATGCGCGCACGACGAAAATGCTGCGTCAACAGGACCGCGATCATCTGTACCATGGCTTTATTCCCCTCAGCTTGCACCAAAGCAAAGGGGCGCCGATTTTCGTAAAGGGCCAAGGCGTCTATCTGTGGGATATCGATGGCAAGCGGTACATCGATGGTCTCTCTTCACTGTGGAACGTGCACGTCGGCCATGGACGGAAAGAAATCAACCTCGCGGTAGCCGCACAGATGGAGCAGCTGGCCTTCGCGCCCACACTCATGGGCCCCACTGCTGTTCCTACGGTTGAGCTGGCAGCCAAGCTCAGCAAAATTGCGCCAAAAGGATTAACCCGGGTGATTTTTACTTCAGGCGGTTCGGAAGCGAACGAAACCGTGATTCGCCTCACCCGCGCGTATTGGAAAGCCAAAGGTCAGCCGGGCAAGACCAAATTTATCAGCCTGAACCAGGCGTACCATGGCTCGTCTAGCGGCGCG
>DATLYA010000333.1:0-6144 GCA_035575235.1 Candidatus Methylomirabilota bacterium | reverse complement strand
CAACGGCGTGTTGACGCCGTAATGCGTCAACAATTTCCTGGTGTGGCGCGTATCTTCGGCGGCAATCAGGTCGACTTCTTTCAGAATGCGTAGCGCTCGCAGCGTGATGTCCTCAAGATTGCCGATAGGAGTCGCTACTATGTAGAGAGTGCCGCAAGCCATGATCAATGAGATAGAGAGTTGAGTATAGAGATGGTGACACTAAACATGACATGAGGGCGGGATGAGAGAAAGACCGTAAAACGTGGTGCGTACTCCGTTTTATGTGATACTGGCGGTGAACCGGCTTGTGACGAAATACGCCCCACGTCACATGATCTATCCCATCAACCCAGGATTCGCTCCCCCGTCGATGGTGATGTTTGCGCCATGAATAAATGCAGCGCGGTCAGACGCCATGAAGAGAATGAGATCGGCGACTTCTTCTGGCTTACCGACGCGCCCGAGCGGCGTCATCTTTTTTAGCGCTTCTTCTCTACTATTGCCCGCACTAAAGGTCGAAAGAAATTTTTCGAGGCGCTCGGTGAGAATAGGACCGGGGTTGATGCCCACCACGCGCACCCCGTGTTTGGCGCCTTCGTCAGCGAGCGCTTTGGTAAAATGATTGAGCGCTGCGTTGGCTGCGCCGCCGATCATATAGCTGCCCGTTGGTCTGAGCGCGCCCGTGCCAATAATGTTAATGATGACGCCGTTACCTTGTTGTTTCATTAATGGAAGCACTTCACGCGCCATGCGCACATAGCCAAAAAATTTTAGCGTCCAGTCCTCCACCCAGGCTTCGTCCGGAAGCGTAAGAAAGTCGCCGGGTCGCGCGCTGCCGGCGTTGTTCACTAAAATGTTTACGCGACCGAAGGTCTCTTTACATTTTTTGACGACCTCTTTGATCGCTTCCGCTTTGGTGAGATCAGCCTGCAGGCCAAGAATGCGTCCCTCGCTTTGTTTTCCCGCCAAGCGTACGGTCTCTTCCAGAGCGTCTTTGCCTCGCGCGCAGACTAACACCGACGCGCCTTCCGCAAGAAAACCGAGCGCGGCTGCCTGGCCAATGCCTTTGCTGCCCCCGGTGACGATCGCGACTTTGCCTTCGAGTCCGAGCTGCATAACCCCTCCTTTATGCGTATGACGTGCAGCGTGGTGCGTGACTCTAGCACCCGACAGGCGGTTTCTTCTCACGTTTCACGCTTGACGTTTCATGTTGTCAGACAGGTGTAAACTTCGCCAGCTTCACGCCAGGTTCGTGTTCTTCAAAAACTACCTGAACCGGCATTCCTATGCGAATATCTTCGTTTTTCACGCCAACAAGGTTTGTCACCAAGATCAGCTCCGGATCTTCCTCAAGCTGCACCTGCGCAACGTTGTACGGAACTTTGTTAACGGCAGCGGGATGAACCGGGTGGGTGATGATCGTCCAGGAGTACACCTTTCCTCGTCCACTGACTTTGACCCACTCACGGTTCAGCGAATTACAGTGCGGGCACATCGGGCGGGGCAGCCAGCGGAATTTTTTACAATCACTACAACGCTGCATGAGCAGCTCGTTGCGGTTGCAGCCGTCCCAGAACTCTTGCGCGTCAAAGTCGGGGATTGGACGGGGGAAATTTACTGTTTCGGCCATGACTTCTCCTTTGCTCTCTTACGTCAATCAATAATTCGCCGCTCCGCTCGACCAGCAAAAAATTTTCCACGCCAGGGCTTTGCTAGCTTAGCGTGTTGCAGCGTCGCGAGATAGTCTTTCTCTTCTTCCCTGAGTGCAGTTAGTAGATACCGCCAGTCCCTTGTTCAAACTGCACCTCGTAATAATGGACGGTGTCTCTTCCCGCGCGCGCCGTACCGACTTCGTGGATAGCAGTAATCAGATACCGTCCCACGGGCAGCATATCGCTGACTTCGTATTCATGGGATGCTCCTCCCGTAGAGTAGGTTGAGGACTGCTGAAGTTTGCGGTAGAGCGGGCGCTCGGTGATGTCGCCAGTTTTAGGCGGAGGACCGTCGGCGTCCCACTGGCCGCGCCGCTCGGTCGCGTACAGATAGGCGCTTCCAGTCATGCGACGTACATTGTAGGTGGTGGCGGTGGCGTAGTAAAAGCAGCTTGACTGAGTCAATATCAAGAAGGCAGTCAGGCCAACGCGTAAGAACGGTATAGTCACCACGTTGTTTTCGTCCTCGGAAAGGTTCTACTGGCGAAATGCTGCACGCCGTCCCTGCCCGGCGACTGATCTCCAGGCTTATCTTCACAAGCCCGGTCACTGGGCGCCCGAGCGGTTTCAGCCGCCTTTGGGTGCTGCAGCCAGGCTTAATCTTCAGATAGAGACAAGTTTGCCACTAGAAGCTGAAAAATCGGAAAGGCGCACCGCCGTGCGCCTTTCTCTTGCTCTTTGTTTACCACACAACCGCACTAAACCAAACGCCACGAGACTGGCACACCAGGCTTGTCACCCTGACTGCAGTGAAGGGTCTCACAGCGCGAGGCTTTGCGGCGCTCAGCATGACAGTCCTGCAAAAGCACGGCGTCAAGTGTACGAATGTGAGGCACTCCGGTTGAGTGGAAGCTGCTTTGCAACAGGTTCTTTTTCACTGCGCATGCGCCCCATGGGCATGGACGTGAGAGTGAGATTTCCCCTTTTTGTGACTGAGTCCGTGGTCATGGGTGTGGCTGCGCCCATGACCATGCGCGTGAGCGCTCGTATTGTTTTGCGTTGCGGCTTGTGACGCCCCATGACGGCGGAAGTAGTGGTGATCATGACCATGAGCCGGCGGTGCAACCACTGGCTCCGGTATGCCGCGCTGCTTGCGAAGTTCAGCCGCCGCTGCCTGCTTATCGTCGTATTCTGCGCCGCGTCCTCGCATATGAGCAACGAAGCGTTTCAACGACGGCTCGTCCATATGGCACGAAAGCGGCACTTGCGGATATTTCATGCACAGGGGACGCGGGTCTTGCGGATGGTTGGCCGCCTGCTGCGGTTCTTGATGACCATTGCCGCCCGAGGCGATCGCAAAGGCCGAAACCGTTCGTGGAGCTTTGCGGCCGCACTCCGGGCACGGTTTCTTCTTGGTAGATTCACTGAGCGAGGTCAACAACTCGAACGTGAGGTCGCACGACAAGCAATAATACTCGTAGATTGGCATAGCCGCCTCTTTACTCGATGGCAGTCGGTGCGTGCGGAAGTTCCGCCCAATCCTCTGGATCATGCGTGATCCAGATGGTGGCTTCATGCATGTCGCGGATCGCCTTCACCCGCTGGATCGACAACGCGGCTTGAATGGGATCCGTATCCAGCGGCATTGTGGCTCCAGTCTCAATCTGCGCCCGTAAGTGGATTGTGTCTCCAACCAGCAAGATCTTGCGGTTTGGCAGCCGGACATAGAGCGAGCACTCGCCTGGCGTATGCCCCGGCGTCTTGAGCATGACCAGGCTGCCATCGTCAAAGAGATCGAGGTCGCTATCGAGTTCGATCCAGTTGAAGTTACGGGTCGGCAGGATATCGTCGAGGATGAATACTGCGCGTCGATCTGGATCTGGCCAGTAGGCATAGCGCAGTTCGTTGGCCATGATGAGAAACTTGGCGTTCGGGAAAGCATGCATGTAGCCGGTATGGTCAAGATGTAAGTGCGAAATCACCACATACTTGATGTCGTTCATTTTATAACCGAGCCCTTGAATTTGCCGGTCGAGCAGCACTTCTTTGGGATAATTGACTTGAATGGCGTTGGCGATCGGCCCCCAGTAGCCTACCGGATCATCCGCTACCTTCGGATGGCAGCCGGTATCGAAAAGGACTAACCCTTTTTGATGCTCGATGAGGTAGGCCGGACTCGGTACAGTCACTAAGTCATTCGGCGCTCCATGCATCAACAGACTCCGCGGCACTGTCAGTTCTGCATTCGGCAACGCCCACAACCGTTTCGCTTTCCCTTCTGCCATAAGTGTCCCTCCTGAGAAATATTTGCGGTCCCATCCACTCTGGCACGCGGGGCGTATGCTAGTAGAGGCTGAGAAAGGTGTCAAGGTTTGGAAGGGCTCAGCGCTCAGCCATTAGCGGTCAACCAAAATCAATTTCCTAAGCGAAGGTTCTCGTCTCTTTTTGTTTTGCTGCTTGCTGGCCGCTGATAGCTTATTGCTACACCATTTCTAACAGCGCCCGCAGATGCCGAATCCGTTTACAGGCCGCGGTGGTGTAGCATCCCACGCTATCCATCAACACTGGCTCGATGCCCGCGCACCGCGCGCCAACCACATCGATGCTGTAGATATCGCCGACGTAGAGCGTTTGCTCGGGGCGGGCGTGGGCCTTTTCGAGGGCAAACTGAAAAATGCGTGGATCCGGTTTTTCGACGCCCACCTCGTGTGAATCGATCACCACATCAAAGAACGACGTAATCCCGCAGCGATCAAGTATGGAAACGATGCGCCCGTCCGAGTTCGACACGACGCCAAGCGTCACATCGCGTGCGCGAAGGTCCGCAAGCACGCGCGGCGTGGAAGGAAGCATCACCCGCCAGAGATTATTCTGCTTGTGCTCAGTTTCGAACGTGAGGAGCAATTGCTTGGCGGTTTCTTGTGCGATGCCGAGCTGCTGTAACATCGCCGCGAAATAGGGCTGGCGGCGCGTTTCATCTGTATCCGTGACCGCCGCTTGCATGCGCCGATCAACTGCGATCTTCGAAGCGCATTCCGCTTCGCGGACTTGCCTGCGGGTAACAACAATGCCAGCCTGACGCAACACGCGTTGCAAAAATGCGTGATCGACGTGGACAAGCGTGCCGCCGGCATCGAACAGCACGGTGGTGATCAAGGAAGATTGAGCCATTGAGTCATTGAGTGATTGAGTCATTGAAGAATTGAGTGACTGCGCCATTGTAAGGAATGAACCGTGAGGGAGCAGGACGTGGGGAGCGTCAATGACCCATAGCTCAATGATTCAATCAGACAATGGCCCGATGGCCCGATGAATCAATGACTCAATTTTTTTATCGTCCCTTCGGCAACCCCAACACCCGCTCGCCGACAATGCCGCGTTGAATTTCGTTGGTGCCGGCAGCAATGGTGCCCGCACGCGCACTTAACATGCGGTATGACCAGCGTGCATGGTCGACCGCGAACGGCGAGCCTTTCTCCAAGATCGCATAAGGGCCTAACAGTTCCATGGCGAAATTGGCGATCCGAAGGTTTAGTTCGGTAGCTGTGACCTTCGCAAACGAACCTTCCGGTCCTGGAGGCAAGCCTTTGAGCTGTCGGGTCAGTCGGCGCAACTCGTTGTATTTGATTGCCTGTGCTTCAATGGCGAACTGCGCCAGTTGCTGTCGTACCGCAGTATCTTCCACCGCAGGACGGCCGTTGAGCTCCGTGCGTCGCGCCAGATCATAGAGCTGCGGCAAGAGTTTCTCAAACCGATAGAAGTTCCCGCTTGCCGCACGCTCGAACATCAACGTGGTGATCGCCACCATCCAGCCGCGGTTCAATTCGCCGACCAGATTTTTCTTGGGCACGCGCACGTCCTCGAAAAAGACCTCGTTAAATTCTGAATCGCCATTGATTTGCACCAGGGGGCGAACTGTGATGCCCGGACTATGCATATCCACCAGGATATAACTAATACCCTGATGTTTCGGGGCGGTGGGGTCGGTGCGAACCAGCAGAAAGATCCAATCGGAGTATTGCGCCCAACTCGTCCACACTTTCTGGCCGTTGACGACAAAATGATCACCGTCCTCGACCGCTCGCGTTTGCAGAGAGGCGAGATCCGAGCCGGAGTTTGGTTCTGAATACCCCTGACACCAGATTTCTTCAGCAGGCAGGATCTTCGGCAGGAAGCGCTTTTTCTGCTCCTCCGTGCCCCAGTGCATGAGTGTAGGACCGAGGAGCGTAACGCCGCTCATGTTCACGCCGGAAGGAACGCTGAGACGGGCGAGTTCTTCGTTGAAAATGACTTGCTCGATCAACGATGCGCCGCGGCCGCCATATTCCTTCGGCCACCAGAGGCCAATCCAGCCGCCAGCGTACAGTTTTTTATGCCACGCCTTTTGCCGCTCCCAGCGTTCTGGTGGGGGAAGATCTTCGTCTCTTCCCGCGCGAATGTCGTCTGGCGCGTTCGCTTCGAGCCATGACCGTACTTCTCGGCGAAACTGTTCTTCTGCGGGTGAATAGCT